>CAZVXC010000035.1:0-8523 GCA_964631435.1 uncultured archaeon
CTTTTTTAGAAAAGTATCGAGAAGAATCCTCGTGCCCGATCCCTTATTCCTGTTTATTATCGTTACATCCTCTCTCAAAAAGTCTTCGAATCCCTTTATCCCCTTCGGATTGCCCTTTGCCACTATTATTCCCTGCTCCCTCAGATAGCCTTTGACGAGGATAGCATTCCTTATGCCGTATCTTTTAAGGATCGGCTCATTGTATATCCCGCTTTCGTCAAGAAGATGCATTCCTGCGATATCTGCTTCTCCTCTCTTTACCGCAAGCATCCCGCCTGTTGAGCCAACGTTTATAATCTTCGCTTTGAAACTCTCCTTAGCTCTCATAAGCCTCAGAATTACTTCGACGCCCACGCAATTGCTTCCTATAATAACGAGATCAGCGGGCTTTAATTTGCTGTATAGAGTTACATCGATCTCTTCGCCTTCTTCGAGCATCACAACATCCTCCGGAATTTCAACGAAGCCGTCTGTGAATGCCAAAGCCGTTATCGCACCGCTGTAAGAGCCTGAGACTGGATACGCTGAGAAACCATCCGAGCTTTTGATTATATTGACTGGCAAAAACTCCCTTCTTCCTTCGGCTGAGAAAGTTTTTGTGGCAATTCTGCATCTAATCTTTTCTCTCTCCGAATGCTCGATTCCCGATAGAGATCTTATAAGAGGTGCAACAAAGACCTCGAATATCGTTAGAGCGGAAGTCGGATATCCCGGTAGTCCGAATACTGGTTTGCCTTTGCATATTGCTACAACAGTCGGCTTTCCCGGTTTTATTGCGACGCCATGAACTATCACACCGGGTTTCCACTTGTTTAGTATCTCATAGATCATATCTCCTACTCCCGCAGATGTTCCGCCACTCGTTACAACGATATCAGCAATTTCCAATCCCTTTTCAACGAGTTTCTCTATCTCCTCTTTTTTATCCCTCGCAATTCCGAGAAAAATCGATTCTCCTCCGTTCTCTTCAACTGCCGAGCATATAGCGTATGAATTCACATCGTATATCTTCCCGTATTCCAAGCTTTCGCCAACCTTAACGAGTTCGTTGCCAGTAGATATAACAGCAATCTTCGGCCTCTTAAACACCTTAACTCTATTTATCCCGCAAGCAGCCATCACTCCTATTTCTCTGTGTGTGATCTGCTCTCCTCTGCGTAGAATAAGCTCTCCGGCCATTATATCGCTTCCCGCTGACATAACGTTCTCTCCCGGTGAAACGGGTTTGAATACTTCGACGTATCCATCGCAATCCCTCGTAAATTCGACCATAACGACAGCATTGGCCCCTTTCGGAATCGCTGCCCCCGTAGCTATCTCGACCGCTTCACCATCCTTAACCTCGATATTCGCTTCATCTCCGGCAGCAATTCTTCCAATAACCTTAAGTCTTACAGGCTTATCCTCCTCTGCCTCGAACGTATCTTCCGCTTTAACAGCGAATCCATCCATCGTGGCTCTATCGAAAGGTGGAACGTCCGATATTGCGTAAACGTCTTCGGCAGCGATTCTACCTGTTGCGTTAAGCAAATCGACCTCTTCCACTTTTTTCTCAGGTTTGTAATGCTTGTTTAGCAATGCCAAAGCTTCCCCAACGCTGACAACATCTCTAAATATCTTCCTCATTCCAAAACCTCCGTAATGTCTCTTATCAGAGTTACCTCAACTTCTTCTCCTTTCTCATAACCCTCCTTCTCTTCAGGAACTATAAGCAGAGCGTTGGCTCTTACAAAAGAACTCAGAATTCCAGAGCCGGAAACTCTGATGGGGTAAATCTCACCATCTCTCCAGAAAACTCTGACATTCGATCTTACGCCAACCTCTGACGGAATTCTCGCTTGCAAGATTCCTCTAACCTTACTCCATTTCCTGAAAATAATCTTGACGCCCATTAAAGCGTAAAATGCCGGAACGGCGAAGTTGTAAAAGGCTAATAAAGCTGCTGCCGGAGAGCCGGGGAGCATTAAAACAGGTTTCCCTTCAACCACAGCAGCCCCGCTCGGCATTCCCGGTTTCATTGCGACTCCATGAAAAATTATATCTCCATATTTCTCAACGACTTTCGGGACCAGATCCTTTTCACCAACAGAAGTCCCGCCCGTAAATACTACGGCATCGTATTCGAGAGCTTTGTTAAGTTTCTCCTCAATTTCATCCTCTCTGTCCTTAGCTATACCCAAGCTTATAGGAACGAAGTTGAATTCCGTTATTGCCGAGAATATCATCGGATTGTTCGAGTTGTATATCTTAGCCCCGCTTAATCTCTTGCCTATCTCAACAAGCTCGTTACCAGTAGATATAACAGCTATTCTCGGCTTCTTAAACACCTTAATGCTTGAATATCCTAAGGATGCTAAGACTCCGGAATCTTGAGGTTGTAAAATTTCACCTTTCCTTAAAATTACCTCACCTCTCTTTATATCCTCACCCTTCCTTGAAACATTTTTGTAAGGCGTTAGCGATTTCAAAGCTTCTATGAACCCATCTCTAACATTCGCATGTTCGAGCATCAGAACAGCATTAGCTCCCTTCGGAATTTTAGCTCCGGTAACTATCTTCGCCGCCTCCCCTTCGCATACCTCAAAATTTGCTTCCTCACCTATCTTAACTTCTCCAATAAGCTTCAGCATAATCGGATTCGTCATCGACGCTCCGAATGTGTCTTCAGCTTTAACTGCAAAACCGTCCATTGCTGCTCTATCGAAAGGGGGTATGTCTATCTCAGCTACAACATCTTCAGCCAAAACCCTTTTGCAACAGTTGTAAACATCAACTTCCTCGACACCGATCCTCTTTATTTTGGAAATTAGATCTTCTACAGCCTTATCAACATTCGTCCTCTTCTTAAATCCTATTCCTCTTACCATTGTAACCCGCTATGCATATCGAGTTATTTATGCATTATGCTAACATTTTTAAAACAAAAGCCTCTACGCTTTTGAGATGAAAACCTCGAACAGAAAGCTCGATCACATAAATATCTGCCTTAGAGAAGAGGTCGAATCGGAATATAGCGGATTAGAAGATATCATGTTTATCCACAGAGCATTGCCTGAGGTTAATTATGAGGATATAAGCTTAGAAGTAGAATTTCTCGGAAAGAAGCTGAAAGCACCTTTTTTAATCGCTTCAATGACCGGAGGGCATAAAGAAGCTTACGAGATCAATAAGAATCTCGCAATAGCAGTCGAAAATTACGGAATAGGGATGGGAGTTGGCAGCCAGAGGGCAGGAATAGAAGATGAGAGTGTTATGGAAAGCTACACCGTCGTTAGGGAATATGCTCCGAACGCATTCGTTTACGCAAACATCGGCTTGCCTCAGCTAATTGAGAGAGGAGTTGAGTTTGCTGAGAAAGCCGTTGAGATGGTGGAAGCTGATGCTCTCGCCATCCATCTGAATTTCTTACAAGAAGTAGTTCAGCCCGAAGGAGATAAGATCGCTGAAGGAGGCTTCATTGCGATAAGGGATGTTGCGAGCGAGCTTAACGTTCCGATAATAGTTAAGGAAACCGGAGCGGGAATTTCGAGGGAGGTTGCGTTCAGCATGAGAGAAGCGGGAGCTAAGGCTCTCGACATAGGGGGGAAAGGTGGAACGAGTTGGAGCGGTGTGGAATATTACAGAATCGAAAACGATGTCGAGAGGCAGATAGCGAAAAGTTTCTGGGACTGGGGGATACCGACAGCTTTTTCAATAGTAGATTGCCATGATATTCTGCCTGTAATTGCAACAGGCGGTATCAGAAGTGGCGTTGATGCTGCTAAAGCCTTAGCTTTGGGAGCTAAGATTGCAAGCGCTGCACTCCCTTTTTTAAAGCCTGCTAAGGAGAGCTATGAGGAGGTGGAAAAGAAGATAAGATTCTTTCTTAACGGACTTAGGAAGGTTCTTTTCCTAACGGGATGCAAACACGTTTACGACCTCCACAAAATCCACGTTTTTATATACGGTAAGCTGAGGGAGTGGATAGGCTTTAGGGAATTCGATTTTTACGAGTTCAGCAGGAGGAGATTTCATGATATATGACGTTATAAAAGAGAAAGCAGAGATCGTAAACAGAGAGATAGAGAAATACCTTCCGATAAAGAAACCAGAAGGGCTATATAAGGCTACGAGACATTATTTATTGGCTGGAGGAAAAAGATTGAGACCTGCAATAACTCTGATAGCGGCTGAGGCTATCGGAAAGGATTATTCAAAGATAATTCCTGCTGCTATAGCGATAGAGACGATTCACAACTTCACGCTCATACATGACGACATAATGGATGAAGACGAAATGAGGAGAGGTGTTAAAACTGTCCACACTCTATTCGGCATCCCGACAGCGATACTTGCCGGAGATACACTCTTTTCTGAGGCATTCGAGATATTAACGAGATGCGAGGTTGAGAGCGGAAATATTGTCAGAGCTGTTAAGAAACTTGCGAGGGTTTGCGTTGAGATTTGCGAAGGGCAGTTCATGGATATGGATTTCGAGAGCAGATTCGATGTCAGCGAGGAAGAATACATAGAGATGATAAGGAAGAAGACTGGCGTTTTAATAGCTCTCTCAGCATCTATTCCGGCAATTTTGTTTGGTGAGAGAAGAGAGATTGAGGAAGCGTTGTGGAATTACGGATTGCTCGCCGGAATAGGTTTCCAGATTTACGATGATGTCCTCGATATTATCGGGAAGGATAAGATAGGGAAGGACTGGGGAAGTGATATAGTCGAAGGAAAGAGGACGTTGATAGTTATAAAGGCTTTCGAAAAAGGCATCGATCTCGAATGCTTCGGGAAAGGTAAAGTCAGCATGGACGAGCTTGAGAGGGATATAGCGAAGCTCATGGATTGCGGTGCGATAGATTATGCGAAGAGGAAGGCTAAGGAGTTCGTTGAGCTTGCAAAGAAGAACTTAGGCGTTCTTAAAGAAAGCGAGGCTAAACGAAATCTGATAAAGCTTGCAGATTTCTTAGTCGAGAGGGAGTATTAGGTGTGAAATATGGATGAGATAATATGGAAGCACGTTGTTCTGAACGCTAAGAAATACGGGAAAGCTAATGCTAAAGCTGTGATGGGAAAGGTAATCTCTGAAAATCCCCAGCTCAGAAGTAAAGCCAAGCAGGTTTATGAAAGGGTAATTGAGATTATTGAGGAGTTTGAGAGACTTGATGAAGATAAGAAGATCGAGCTCTTCGAAAGATACGAAGAAAAGAAGGTTGAAAAGAAAACTCATGGATTGCCGCCTTTGCCGAATGCTGAGAAGGTTGTCATGAGATTCGCCCCGAATCCGAATGGGGCAGCAACACTCGGCTCTGCGAGAGGGATAATAGTTAATAGCGAATACGCAAAGATTTACAACGGAAAATTCATTCTGAGGTTCGATGATACAGATCCGAGAACGAAGAGGCCTATGGTTGAAGCTTACGAATGGTATCTGGAGGATTGCGAGTGGCTGGATGCGAAGCCGGATGAAGTTGTTTACGCATCGAAGAGGATAGGAATGTATTACGATTATGCGAAGAGGCTTATAGAGATGGGTAAAGCTTATGTATGCAAATGCAAAAGGGAGGAATTTAAGAGATTCAAGGATTTAAAGGCTGAATGTCCGCACAGAAATAGAAGCGTTGAGGAGAATATCGAAGAATGGGAGAGGATGTTGAACGGCGAATATAACGAGGGTGAGGCTGTTTTGAGAATAAAAACGGATATGAAGCATAAAGACCCAGCAGTTAGGGATTGGGTTGCTTTCAGGATAATATACTCCGATCACCCGCTCGTAGGAGATAAATTCATAGTTTATCCGACCTTGGATTTTGAATCCGCAATAGAAGATCATATTCTCGGAATAACTCACATTTTGCGGGGCAAAGATTTGGCAGATTCCGAAAAGAGGCAGAGGTATATATACAAATACTTCAACTGGAATTATCCGATCGTAAAGCTCTGGGGGAAGGTCAAGATTCACGAGTTCGGGAAGCTTTCGACAAGCGGTATAAGAAAAGGGATAGAGAGCGGGAAATTCAAAGGCTGGGATGATCCGAGATTGCCGACGATAAGAGCTTTGAGAAGAAGAGGGTTTGAAGCTGAAGCTATAAGGAAATTCATCCTATCCTTAGGCGTTGGCGAAAACGATGTCAGCGTTAGCATGAAAAATCTGTATGCTGAGAACAGAAAGATAGTCGATAGGAAAGCGAACAGATACTTCTTCGTCTGGAATCCGGTTAAGCTTGAAATCGAAGGGCTAAGCAGTTTTCCAGAAGTTGCTCTGCCTCTGCATCCTGAGAGAGACGATTTTAGGAAATTGAAGAGTGAGAGGTATATTTACATAACGAAAGATGATTACGATGCATTTCTCGGAAAGATTGTCAGGCTCAAGGGTTTTTGCAACGTCAGAATAGAGGATGGAAAAGCTATTTTCGTCGGAGAAGACATGGGGCTTGCTAAGAAGGGGAGAAATATAATCCACTGGCTTCCCGCAAATCAGGCTGTAAAATGCTTTGTTATGGGATTCGATAGAGATTACGAAGGTTTCGTTGAAAAGAATGCTAAGAAAGACGTCGGGAATGTTGTTCAGTTTGAGAGATTCGCATTTTGCAGAATCGAGATATTTGGGGAGGATGCGTTAGCGATATACACCCATCCTTAGCCTTAGTGTTCGCTTTCATATAAACTACTCGCAGAATTATACTTTATGTATTTCGACTTGTATTACAAATGATTTTTCAGAAATTTTTTTAATCATTTGAATGATTATCATAGAAATCTGGAGGGATCGCTATGGGGAAGATACCCACAGGAATTCCCGGATTGGATGAGATACTTAACGGAGGTCTCGAAAAGGGCTGGAGTTACTTAGTCAAAGGAGGGCCGGGAAGCGGGAAGACTATATTCGGGTTGCAATTTTTGATGGAAGGTGCGAAGAAGGGTGAGGAAGTCGTTTACATCTCCTTTGATGAGACAAAAGAGGAGATAACCCTTCAGGCAAAGAATTTCGGGTGGGATATTAACACCGATAATTTCCATTTCATCGATAAAGTTTCTGAGATGGATATCTTAACATCGGATATGCTGTTTTTGGATTACGAATCTCTGAATGATATTCAGGGCATAATAAACTCTATTATTAAGCTTAAGGAGCTGAAAAATGCAGATAGAGTTTTTGTTGACGGAATTGGCATTTTGAGAGATGCAGTCAAAGATCAGGCTATATATCGAAGAATTATGGCGTCTGTAATCCATTATTTCAGCAAGAATAACATAACGGCTATGATCTCCGAAGAGCTTACGGAAAAGATAGGCAAAGAGATAACGAGTTACCTTACGAGTGGCGAGTTTCTCCTTGAGAGAGTCAGAAGGAAAGATGGGGAGATACTGAGGACGATAAATGTTTTAAAATACAGAGCCGGAAAGTCTTATCTCGGAAGACACTATTTCGAAATAACTTCGGAGGGAATAGTAGTTTACCCAATAATTCCTCCCACAATACTCCAAAGAGGAAGAGAGGGAAAAATATTCTCCACCGGGTGCAGAGAACTCGATTTGATGCTCGGAGGCGGTATTTACGATGGATCGACCGTGCTTATAGCTGGCAAAAGCGGAGTTGGGAAGACGAACTTGTGTCTTCAGATATTGATGGAGAATGACAGAAGAGGAAATGCTGGAATTCTATATACCTTAGAAGAGCCAGAAGATGTTATACTGGAGAGATTTAGGAAATTATTCAATTATGAACCGTCGAATCTCGAAATAAGGCATTTTACTTCATACAACATGAGCATTGGAAAATTTTACAACATTTCACTTAAAGATTTTGAAAGGCTAAATCCGAAAATTATAGTCGTAGATCCGGTGAATACGTTACAGAGAATGTGCCTATCTATCGATGAGCTTAAAAGGGTATTTGAGATCAGCAGAAGCTGTATAACAGATACGGGGCTAATTTTAATCACAACTTACGAGGTTAGCGAAGCAGCGGACATATTTCAATTTACAGGAGCGGGAATAAGTTTCATCGCAGATTATCTAATCTTAGGGAGATTTGTTGAGATGAATGGGAAGATACAAAAGGTTATAACTGTTATGAAAAACAGATACGGCAATCATGAGAAAACGCTGAGAATACTCGATTTCAAAGAGAAAGAAGGATTGAGCATCGGTAAGCCTTTGGTAGAATATACAGGTTTAATGGGAACTCGCATAATCGAAAGAGCTTAACCAAAATTTATTAACCAAAAAAATAATTGCGAACATTTTCAATAAATTTAAATAATATGTGTTCAACTTAATGCTATGCGGAAAATAGTATTAGCCGCTTTAATCGCACTGCTGATCCCGATTGCGAGTGCTGAAGTTGTGGAGCATGTCGTCAAACCCATCCCGATGCCGGCTCAGATGCAAAAGATCGATTACAGGAATTTGACAAAGCTGATAATCCAGCCGGAATACAAATATTTAAGGATTAAAGCTGGTGAAACTAAGACTTTCGTCGTCAAAATAAAGAACCCGACGAATAGAGATGTAAAAATTACACCGAAAGTTGTA
>CAZVXC010000035.1:8533-10118 GCA_964631435.1 uncultured archaeon
ATGCGAAATCTGAGGGCAGTGTAACGATAACTGTCAGCGTTCCTTTAGATGCCGAAAAAGGGTATTATCACGGTTACATCGCATTTACAAATGACAGCGTAACAATGTATGGAATGGAGAAATACATCAATTCCCTATCACTTTCAGTAGAAGTCTGGATTCCGCCGAGTGTGAAGATTTATCCGAGATGGATAAGCGATAAGGTTGAAGCGGGCAAATCTTATGAATACGAGGTGAACGTCGTTAATACTGGAGACAAAACCTTCACAATCAATCCAAAGCTGTCCGAAGAGGAAACTTATTTCGATGAATACGGCTACGTCAGTCAGATAACGAAAGATATGGTGCATATATCCGCTCCATCAACTATTCCTCCGAAATCGAGTGTCAAGGTTAAGATAAAGATAGATGTTCCGTCAAATGCGAAGGGAATGCTCAGAGGAGCAATCGATCTCGGCATAAACGATCCAGGACTGGACAAATGGCAGCAGAGAATTGAAATGAACCTAAGAATTTATGAAATACCGAAGGAGCCGTTCATAAAAGAAATCAGCATAGATAATGCGAGTAAGCTCGTTGTTAAGGTTACGACAAACAGCTACAACCCCGTTTATTACCCGATTCTCTACGGAATAAAATCTGCGGAGTCGAATATGCGATGCGATGTAAGTGTCGGCATAGTCTCACCGAGCGGAGAGATAAGCATTAAACCGAAAATAACAGAGAATCTATTCGTTACACTCGGTATGGGACCGCCTTGGGAAGAGGTTAGCGGTATTTACAAGGTAACGAGTGTTAGCAAAACGATAGCATACACAATCGAGAATCCGGAAAACGGAATTTGGAAAATAAAGGTAATGCCTAAGGGGTGCGAACAATTCAACCTCCAGATAGAGGTAGAATGATGCAAAGGAAGATAATATTATTATTTTTTATTTTTATCATCTCAGCATCTCTTTTCGGATGCGTTACGCATAACGAAAGCATAGCTGAAAAGATAAAGCGGAACCCGAATGATTATCTGTATCCTTTCGACGGCTTCAACTACGATAAGATCAATGTGAGCGTTGAAGGAAACAGAATATACGTTGTCGCAAAGAGCAATGAGCTTAACGGAGAAGACATATACCTATTCTTATACGATAACGGAACTCTCATACTCAAATCTTACTGCTTGGAAGCTTTACCGCTGAATTTAAAGAACAGAGCGATAGAGATAGCGTTAAGCAACGAAACGATAGCCAACAACGCAAATGGAATCGTTACCGTAAGAAGAATCCTTCCGCAGACAGCGGAGAGATTTTATTTGCCGAAAGAGCTTTTCAGCGTAACATGGCATGGAAACATAACTGTGTCTGCTCTAATAGATATGGACGATGAGAGAATCGTAAGCATCTACGTAAGATAGGGCGTAAGGCAAATATATATTTATAAAGAACTATTTTTGTGAAGTTCGCACACATGGCAGACATCCATCTCGGCTACAGACAGTATGGGAAAGAAGAGAGGGCAATAGACTTCGCTCAAGCGTTCAAAAAAGCAATTGAATTTGCTAAAGCAAATAATAGAAAAGAAGTAGCGGTTC
>CAZVXC010000036.1:0-9965 GCA_964631435.1 uncultured archaeon
GCAATATCCTTGCTCTTTAATTTTTACTTCTACATAGCCTTCTTTCAATATCGTGGCTCCAGAACTATTATTTTTGTAATTTTATTAAAAGTAATCAAATCGGAGAGCAGACATTTATGGGATAAGCTATGTATTCAAGATGCCTTACCAGTCAGCTTAAAGCGAGCTTCTTGTGATGGGACAGTAAAATCTCTTAACAAGATGCAATTACGACGATATGCTGCCACATTATCTCTCTGTTCATTTTAAGACCTTTCACCATCTCAATAACGCATCTCTCTCCTCATTTAGATCCACTTATAATAAATATTATTATATTATTTTGCTATCTCATATACTTCCTCGCAAAGACAACAAGGAAAACAGCCCACATAAAAGTTCCGAAAATTGCTTCAAATGATGCCAAAGCTCTTCCCCAGCCCACAGCAGGATGTAAATCTCCGTAACCTAATGTTGTAGCAGTAACTATGCTGAAGTAAAGACAACTTAGAAAATCGTAAGCGTTATAAACGCTTTTAGTAACTGTATATAGAACTGGAAAGAGAAACAGAACTGCAAAAATCCATAAAATTACCGGTTTTTTCCAATTTGTTCCGTATTCACAGGTTAAGTCAGCTAACATAAATTCCATAAAAGAACTTCCGTAAGTTTTAAGATTGTCCGATGTCGCTTTTAATTTCCTTATTCCATTCAATTCGCTTAAACGCTTTTTAGCCTGTTTAATTTTAGCTCTCCTTAAAGCTCTTCTCTCTCTCGGACAAACATTTCATCCGCTTTGTCTTTCTTACCTTCCTTTTCGTAGCATAGCCTTTGAACTCTGCAAGCTTCTGCTTCAGCTTCTGGAAGTCTAAACCATTCGCTTGGGATATCGACATTTATACCTCTATGGAAAATTGCACTCTCGAAACTTAATTTATCATAGAATTTATATCTCTCTCCTTCAGGTTTTCCTCTGAAATCCACAAATCCAATAAACTCTGAACCTTCGAATTCTATTTTCCCCTTAAATACAGTATCTCTAAAGCTTGTGAGCCATTTGAATTCTGTATCTGAGAAATCACAATGTCCTATGAAACTTGCTCTATCAAATTTTACGGGCATATCAAAGGTTACATTTAGGAAATAAGTTTCTCCTCCAGATGATTCATCTCCGATTATTCCAAATCCAGCTTTGGTAAAATCAATAAATTCATATTCAACTTTAGATTTACAGAATTTAGCATGATCGAAAGATATTTGAAAACAATTAAACTTTACTTCTTTAAAAGAGCCACCATTTTCGAAAATAACCGAATTAAAACTAACTTCAGAGCCATAAAGTTCCGCTTTATCGAAACTTACACCTCTCCTGAAAATCGAGTAATCAAAATTCGTTTTTCCACTTAAGATAGTATGTGAAAAATCTGCAAATTCATTAAACCTTGCAAAAGAGAATTCCGCACCCCATCTGAAATGAGCATTTGAGAAATCAGCAATCCCTTCAAAAGATGCTCCAGTAAAATCTGCAAACTTTTTAAAAATTGCTCGTCGAAGCGGGAATTCATAATTTGGAAAAACAAAACCATTACAATTAACCTCGCTTTCAAAAATTAGTCTTTTGAATATTCTACCTTTTTCGATGATTATATCCTCTTTAGGCTTAAATCTCTCTAAAAACTTCCGCCAAAACTCCTTAGCTTCTTCTTCACTCTTATTCGGCTTATGAAATATACAATACTCCTGATCTTTCGTTTCTTCATCGCAATTGTTATAATGCTCAAGCTTGCACACGCTATATCTCAACACCGCTCAAAATCATAAACTTTTTCAAAAATTTTGTTAAGCGTATCCTATGAAGATTTACGAGCTTGAAGATAACCTCTATCTCGTCGATCTACCGCAAAAATTAACGGGATTCAGAAATTTCATAAGTTCTTGGATATACAAAGGGGAATTCAACATCGTCGTTGATCCCGGTCCAAAATCGACAATTAACATGCTCGTTGAAGCGATTAAGAAGCTTGAAATAAAGAAGGTTGATTTCGTCCTTCTAACTCACATTCACATAGATCACGCCGGCGGCTTAGGGGAATTTTTAAAGTATTTTGATGCAAAAGTTCTCGTTAACGAAAAAGGTAAAAAGCATCTGATAAATCCACAAAAGCTCTGGCAGGGAAGTCTGAAAGTTCTCGGAGAGATAGCTGAGGCTTACGGAGAAATAACGCCAGTTCCTGAGAGTGCTTTTGTTGATAAAATAGAAGGCGTAGAGAAAATAGATACTCCCGGACATGCTCCACATCACTCAAGCTACGTAATAGATGAATATCTCTTTGCGGGCGAAGCCTTCGGTGTGTTTCACAGCATCAGAAACGAGATTTATCAGAGACCCGCAACTCCGCCCAAGTTCATTCTCGAAGTTGCAGAAAATTCGATCGAAGCTCTCGAATCGCTTGGCAAAAAAAAGGTCTGCTTCGGACACTTCGGCATATATGAGGATAGCTTAGATGTTGCGAGGTATTCGAAGAAGCAGATAGGAGATTGGGTTCAGCAGATATTCGATGAGGTTAGCGAGGGAAATGAAAGGTTCGATGAGATCGCTGAGAACGTTAAGAATAAATTGCTCGAAAAAGATGCGAGATTCTCAAATTATAAGCTTCTTGATGACGATATTAAGGAAAGAGAGGATTATTTCATAAAGAATTCGATAAGAGGGATGTTCGAATACGTTAAGGAGAACATGATCTGAAATGTAATATACAGCGAAATCTGATTTTCTCTGTGGAGCCGCCAGAGGACAAAGAGATGGACCTTAGAGAACATTTAGCAGAGCTTAGGACAAGAGTCATAAAAGCACTTATCCCCTATTCGATCCTTCTAATCCCCATTTTCGTGAAATCAGATGAAATAATAACCATTCTCTGGAACAACCTCTTTGATGGGAAGAAGATCGTCGCATTCTCCCCGCAGGAATACATAATCGCGAGAATTTTCATCACATTATACATCTCATTCCTGCTTACGTATCCATGGATAATCTATCAGGCATATCAATTCATTAAACCCGGTCTCTATCCGCATGAGAGAAAATTCCTAAGGATTTACCTTCCGCTTTCATACATCTTCTTTCTAATAGGCACTCTCATCGCATATTTCTTCATCCTGCCGAAAATATACAGTGCTGTCGTTGTAGAATATTTGGGTGCGAAGCCATTCTTATCAGTCAGAGAATCGCTGTATAACGTCGTTAAAGTTACATTTTCCATAGGTTTATCCCTTCAGATGCCTCTGATAACATCTATTGCTGTCAGACTCGGTTTCATTTCGACGAAGTGGCTTAAGGAGAAGAGACTTCTGATATACCTCTTAGTATTTATACTCATTACGAATGTATCCTTAGACATCTCAGGCTTGACACAGGTTATCGTTTTGGCAGCATTTACAGTAATGTTTGAGATAAGTATTTTAGTAGCAAAGATTTTCGAGAAGAGGTAGATGAAGATAGTAATAGCTGGTGTCGGCGAAAGTCGGATACAATATTGTGATGAGAGAAGGCTAAATAAGGTTGATAAGCTTAAGAAGACTAAGATTGTGATAGGTGATGCGACAAACATAGATTTGCTGAGGGAGGAGGAAATAGAGAGGGCTGACGTTGTTATTGCCACGACTGAAAGCGATAGTGCGAAAAAAGCGTTTGTCAGAGCTGAAAAAAGGAATACGTCAAAATTTTCGAGCAGGTCGGAGTTGATGCCGCATTATCTCCAAGAAAATCGACGTATCTTGAGGTCATGCGAATTTTGAGGCTTATGAAAGCTGTTGGGGAGATGAAGGAGGGAATAGCTGTATTGAAAATCGAGAGTAGAATCGATGGGAAGAAGGTTTCTGAGATAAAGCTGCCGGAGAATACGATAATCGCAGTTATAAGAAGGAAAGATGAGTTATCCGTTGTAAGAGGGGATACGGAAATAAAGAGAGGCGATTTGCTTTACGTTCTCACGACTTGGGAAAACGTTGATGAAGTTGAGAGAAGGTTGAAAGGATGAACTTCAGACTTGTAGTAAATTATCTCGGACAGATACTCATCTACTTCTCGATAGTTTTTCTTATTCCGATTTTAGCAGCCGTGTATTTCAAAGAAGACGTATTCGCATTCGTATATGCAGCAATGATCTCGTTAGCTATCAGATTTTGATGTTTCTCCTTTCGAAGCCGAAGAGCGATGTTGCGAAGTATAAGGAGGGATACGCAATCGTCGGACTTGGATGGCTTCTTGTAGCATTAATTGGCGCATTCCTTACATCTATTACAAATTCTCAGTAGTTGATGCTTTCTTCGAAACGATGTCTGGCTTTACGACAACTGGAGCAACGATAATACAGAAAGTCGAAATTCTGCCGAAATCTCTATTACTCTGGAGGAGCTTAACCCAGTGGCTCGGCGGCATGAGAATAATAGTCCTTTTCTTCACAATATTCCCCGCTTTGGCAAAGGAAAGCGAGGAACTTTTACAGGCAGAAGTTCCGGGATTGAAGGTTGAGAAGATTAAGCCGAGATTGAGAGATACGGCTTTAAGTATATATCTTAGAGTATCTAAGATCACGCTATTCTGGAAGGAAAGATGGTGATCAGCTTATAACTATCTTTATAACTCCATCAACTTTGAGAAATTCATCCACAAGCCTTCCGGGTATTTTCGATTCGGTTACAATCGTCAATTTGCTTTCAACACTTAGCTCCGGGTCTTCCGCAAGCATGTATCTAACAGATATTCCCTCCTTAGCGAGAATTGTCGTTATCCCGGCTATAATTCCGGGTTTTTGGCTCTCAGCGTAAACCTCAAGGACACCGAAGCCGAAGATTCTCGCAACATCGGCTATATATGCAACTGGTCTTAAGGATGAAAATACGTTTCTCAATTCTTCATCGCTTTCGATATTTTGTATAGCCGTAACAACAACTTTCCTATCCACACCTGTAGCTTCGGCTATCTTCGTCGGAACAAGCTCTATATCCCCGCAGTAAGCTTTTCCGTTTCTCACAGCAATGCCCAGTTTCAAAAATTCCTTTGCAACAGCTATTTGCGACGGATACTTTTCGAATTTCTCTCTGATCTTGCTCCACATAATTAGATTAGATAGTTTTCTATTTCATAAATCTTCCTTCCGCAATAGATGCATCTTGCAACTATTCTGCTTCTCTCCTCAATCTCAAATCTCGTCGTTATAGGTTCCCTTTCAGCGTTGCTTATGCAATTCCTGTTAGGGCATCTCAGTATATTCTCCAAGAATCTCGGAATCTCAACTCTGAATTTCCTTATAATCTCGTAATCCTTGATTATGTTTATGGTCGCATTCGGTGCGATTAGAGAGATTCTGTTCAATTCCTCATCGCCTATGTATTTCCCTTCAACTTTCACTATATCCTTTTTCCCCATCTTCTTGCTCTCAACGTTCATAGCCATGCTTACTCTTTCTTTGCTTCCGCTCTTTATTCCGAGAATTTTCAGAACCTCTAAGGCTTTACCTGCCGGGATGTGATCTATAACAGTTCCGTCTTTTATCTTGCTTATCGTTAAAACTTTCATCCTATCACCTCGCTCAATATAGCCATTCTTACGGGAACGCCGTAGAATGCCTGTTTGAAATATACGGCATTGCTTAGATCATCGACATCGTAACTTATCTCATCGACTCTCGGAAGAGGGTGCATAACGATGGCATCGCTTTTTTGTAACATCTCCGCAGTGATTTTATAGCTCCCAGCAACCTTTCTATATTCTTCTTCGTCCGGGAACCTCTCCTTTTGAATTCTCGTAACGTATAGAACATCAGCCTCTTCAATCGCACGCTTTAAATCGGTCTCAACAAATTTCGCATCTATTTCGAGTAAATCTTCGGGAAGTCTTAAGCTCGGTGGGGAAACCAAGAGTATTTCAGCATTGAATAACGAGAGTGCTTTGATGAGAGAATGGATCGTTCTTGAGTATTTCAAATCGCCGATTAGAGCTATTTTTAGGTTCTTAAGCTTTGCCTCATTTCTTATCGTATATAGATCGAGTAGAGTCTGAGTCGGATGCTGACCTGCTCCGTCTCCCGCATTTATAACAGGAACATCGCTTATCTCTGCCGCAAATCTCGCAGCTCCCTCTCTGTAGTGCCTTATAACAATGCAGTCTGCGTAATTGTTAACTACTCTTATTGTATCCGCTAAGCTCTCCCCTTTTGCAACACTCGTTGCTTCTACGCTACCTAAGTTAATAACATCCCCTCCGAGTCTTTTCATAGCAGTTTCAAAGCTCATTCTTGTTCTCGTCGAAGGCTCGAAGAAGAGATTTGCGAGGATTTTGCCTTTAAGAATCTCACTCCTCTTCTTTCCCTCAGCAACCTCAAGGAAATCATCAGCTTTCTTTAATATGTATTCTATGTCATCCTTAGTTAAATCATCTATCGAGATTAGATGCTTAAATCTCGACATCAAATACTAATTGAGGAGATGCTATATAAAGCTAATCTCAAGGGTGTCAGACTATCGGAATAATGAGGTATGCTAAAGCACTACCAAGAAATGTTGGTAAAAATAAGCTACGGAACAGAGCTAAAAATAAAGCAACATCACATAAGTGATAGCCTTATACAGTTTCGATACTAAGATTTCATATACCACCTTATGCTGCCAACAATAGCATCGTAAAGCAAGCATGATAATACTTAAATAACCTCGATCTGCAAAGGGAGAAGATGAATCTAAACAGATACACTCCAAACAATTTGAGAAGACCTTCGAAGGGAATGATAAATATCAACCCAATTCAAAGGGGGGGTATATTAACTCCCGAAGCGAGAGCAGTTTTATCTGATTGGGCTGATGGATATTCCGTATGCGATCTCTGCATAAAAGGGAGAGTCGATTTAATAGATAACCCCCCAATATCGGAATTCAAAGAGGATGTTGCAGAATTTTTAAACATGGATGATGTCCGATTCACAGCCGGAGCGAGGCATGCGAAGTATGCCATAATGTCCTGCTTCAGAAAAAAGACAATCGTCCTCGATTCTCTCGCTCATTACACGTCTTTCATCGCTGCAGAATTTAACGGGATGAAGATATACGAAGTCCCAAATACGGGCTATCCAGAATTCAGAATCGAGCCGGAAAGCTACGCTGAGATCTTTGAGAGGGTTAAGAAAGAAACCGGAAGCTATCCCGATTTGGCTCTACTTACACATGTAGATTACAGATTCGGAAATATGGCGGATGCAAAGAAGATCGGAAAGATTTGCGAGGAATATGATGTTCCCTTAATCCTTAATACAGCATACACATCAGGCGTAATGGAAATTGATGGAAAAAAGCTCAAAGCTGATTTTCTTGTTGCGAGTTGCCACAAAAATTGGGCTGCAACAGCACCCATAGGCATACTCGCATTGAACGAAGATTTCGCTCAGAAAGTATTCAAGAAGTCTGATTTAAAGAGTATGGACGGAAGAAGCTTTAACAGGAAGGAAATATCGTTTTTCGGATGCTCTCCAGTTTACGGTCTTCCTATAATAACTTTAATGGCATCCTTTCCGAGAGTTGTTGAGAGGGTTAAAAGATGGGATGAAGAGGTTGAGAAAGCGAGGTGGATAGCTGAGGAGATCGAAAAAATAGAGGGGATAAGGTTAGTTGGAGAGAGACCGAAGAGTCATACGCTAATGCAGTTTGAATCGAAATCGTTTAATGAGATCGCTAAAAAGCATAAAAAGAGGGGATTCTTTCTGTATCATGAGCTGAAGAAGAGAGGGATATTCGGCGTTCAGCCCGGAATAACTAAGAATTTCAAGATAAACATCTATGGATTAAGCTGGGAGGAAGTTGAAGTTGTTGCGAATGCGTTCAAAGATATAGCGAGAAAATACGGTTTAGAAATTGAGGAATGAAGGTTTTCGTTGTCCATTACTCCGAAATAGCACTTAAGGGGAAGAATAGAGGAGATTTTGAAAAGAAGTTGATGGAGAATATACGAAGCAAAATAGAAAAGATAGAGAGATGCAGGATAAAGCGGAGATACGGGAGGATTATTGTTGAAAGCGATAACGAAGAGATTGCAGAGAGGTTAAAGAAGATACCCGGAATAAAATATTTCGCCTTAGCAGAGGTTTCAAAGCTCGACATAGATGACATCGTAAGCAAAGCCTTATCCATCCCGCTGTCTGGCAGAAAGTTTAAGGTTGAGACTAAGAGAAGCAACAAGCGATTTCCTCTAACATCGATCGAAGTTAACAGGATTGTAGGAGAGGCAATCGCCAAGGCAAGGAATCTGAAGGTGGATTTGAAGAATCCGGATGAAACTGTTTATATCGAAATCTGCGAGAAGGAATGCTACATATACACCAAGAAAATCTACGGCATCGGCGGCTTGCCATGCGGAATCGCAAAAGTAGTTTCACTTCTTTCTGGATTGAAGAGTGCTGTAGCTACACTTCTCATCATGAAAAGGGGTGCAGAAGTTGTAGCAGTCAATTTTTCAGATCCGAGCATCGTTGATTTGGCGAAAAAGCTTTCGGAATATCACAGGTTAAAGCTCTATTTGATACCGAAGAGGTGCGATAGGGTGGAGATGCTGGAGATTTCAAATGAGATAGCTAAGAATGAGGATGCGAAGGCAATAGTCGTCGGAGATATCGTGCATAGCGATGATGAGCTTGAAAAGCTTAGCAAAATCTATTCGAAATCCGAATTACCGATTTTCACGCCGATAATCTGTTTCAGCGATGAGGATGTTGAAAATATAGCGAAAAATATGGGATTAAAGCGTCCTACTGGTAAACTGGCAGAATTTAAAGAAACAAAGGTTTTCAATTTCGATTATTGATTATCTCCAGATCGTCTTCTCCGATATATTCTCCAATCTGAACTTCTATCACCTCAAGTGGGATCAATCCGGGATTTTCGATTCTGTGAATCTTTCCGGCTGGAACGAATGTGCTCTCGCCATTCCTCAGCAGAAATTCGTTATCATCTACCACCACTTTAGCTGTCCCCTTTACGACAATCCAATGCTCGCTTCTGTGATAATGTCTCTGCATACTCAATTTTTTCTTCGGAAGGACTGTTAATCTATTAATCTTATAAAATTCGCCTTCTTCAAGAACTGTTATAGACCCCCATGGTTGATATATCGTTCTGTGAACTTCTGCCCTCTTATCCTTCCTGCTTTTCAATATATCAACGATAGTCCTTACTTTCTGTGCAGATTTTCTTGGGCAGATCAAAACTGCATCTCTCGTATCAACTATAACAGCATCCTCTATATCTATCGCCGCAACAAGCCTTTCACTGAGTATCAGATTGTTTTTAGAATCTATCACCAAGCTCTCACCTCTTATCGCGTTTCCGCTTTCATCTTTGTCAGAGACAGCATATAATGCATCAAAGCTCCCGACATCGCTCCACAGAACGTTCAGAGGAACTACAGCAGCCTTATCCGTCTTCTCCATGATTCCGTAATCTATGGAAATTCTCGGCAACTTTTTGTAAGCCTCTTTAACATCTTCGATCTCGAAAATCTTTACTATTTCAGGATGATACTTCATGCACTCCTCGAAAAATATGCTCGCTTTAAACAGAAACATCCCGCTATTCCACAGATATCCTTCCTCTATAAATCTCTTCGCTGTCTCATAATCTGGTTTTTCTGTGAATTCATCTACGATAAAACCACCATCAACTCTTTCTCCCGGTTTTATGTAGCCGTAACCCGTATGGGGCTTCGTCGGCTTTACGCCGAATGTAACCAAGTATTTATCTGCAAGCCCTTCAGCATTCTCGAAAGCTTTGAGATACTCATCGTTAGCCTCTACGAGATGATCCGATGGGAGAACCGCAACTTTCCCATCTCCGTGTTTGTCCATAATAACCTTTATGCCGTAGCATATTGCTGGAAGAGTATTCTTAGCTTCCGGCTCGATTAAAATGTTCTCATCCGGAATTTCTAATTCGATTTCCCT
>CAZVXC010000037.1:0-1514 GCA_964631435.1 uncultured archaeon
GCTCAAACATCTCGACCCGAAAGATATACAGGAATGTATAAGGAGATTCTTTGAAAGTCTAAGGGATCAAAGGATCTTTCCAATCGTTTTAAGCTAAGGTAACCAGACAAGAAATATTATTATAGTCCCCGATCCCATTCCCAATCATGGCACTAGATGCTCTGAAGGAGATAGTTAAGAAGATTGCAAGATCATCCACAATAGATAAAGCGTTGGTTAACGAAATAGTCAAGGATATTCAGAGGGCTTTGATAAGAGCGGATGTTAATGTTAGACAAGTCAAAGAGATAAGCGAAAACATAAAGAAGAGAGCTTTAAGTGAGGAGCCGCTAAAAAGCTTAAATCCCAAAGAGCATGTTATAAAGATAGTTTACGAGGAGCTATTAAAAGGAGTTGGAGAGGGCTTAGACATCCCACTTGAGAAGGCTAAGATAATGCTCGTTGGATTGCAAGGAGGAGGTAAGACTACGACAGCAGCAAAGCTTGGAAAATACTTTAAAGATAGGGGATTGAAAGCTGCTGTTATTGCGGGGGATACTTGGAGACCTGCTGCCTATGAACAGCTAAAGCAACTTGCGGAATCGGTAGGCATAGGCTTTTACGGAGATAAAAATGAGAAAGATGCTGTTAAAATCGTTAGAAAGGGGTTGGAAGAGCTTAAGGATTACGATATCGTAATTATAGATACCGCAGGCAGACATGCGTTAGAAGACGAGCTTATAAAGGAGATGATCGATATCGAGAGGGTTGCGAAGCCTGATTACAAATTCTTGGTTCTCGATGCCGCAATCGGTCAATTAGCATCGAAACAAGCAGAGGCGTTCGATAAAGCTATTGGAATCGATGCAATAATCGTTACAAAATTTGACGGAACTGCTAAAGGAGGAGGTGCTTTGTCTGCGGCGAGGCTGATAAGGAAGCCGATAGCATTTATAGGCTCAGGTGAGAAGGTAGAAGATCTCGAAAAATTCGATCCTGCTGGATTCATATCGAGATTGCTCGGAATGGGAGATGTTAAAACTTTGCTCGAAAAAATAGAGAGGATAGCGAAAGAGGAGGAGCTTAATGCTGAAGCTTTCATAAAGGGGACATTCACATTAAAAGACGTTTACAAACAGCTCGAAGCGATGAACAAGATGGGGCCGATAAGGAAGATATTCGAGATGCTCCCCTTCGGCTTCTCGCTCAGCGTTAACGATGACATGCTTGAGATGACGCAGGAGAAGATGAAGAAATTCAGAGTTATAATGGATTCTATGACCGAAGAGGAGCTTCTAAATCCAAAGATAATAGACAGTTCGAGAATAAGGAGAATAGCGATAGGAAGCGGAACATCTCCACAAGAGGTTAAAGAACTGCTGAAATATTACAACACGATGAAAAATCTGATGAAGAGAGTGAAGAAAGGGAAACTGCCTAAATGGGGGTTGAAGAAGCTCGGATTTTAGAATACCTTGATATTTCAAACTGCGAAGCGATAACACCCATGTAGCCTTTATAATTTTAGGCCTGCG
>CAZVXC010000037.1:1524-9709 GCA_964631435.1 uncultured archaeon
ATTTGAATTAGCTTGAAAACAAATACATATCAATGATGGTCGAATCGTATCTTTACGAAAAGAAAGATGGCGTTGTTGAATGCAAGACGTGCATGCATCACTGTAAGTTAAAAAACAATCAATGGGGGATTTGCAGAGTTAGGAAGAATGAGAACGGAAAGCTCATGGTCTATAACTACGGATTGATTTCAGCGATAAACGTCGATCCGATAGAGAAGAAGCCTTTCCACAATTTCATGCCGAAAACAAAGGCTTTATCCTTCGGTAGCATCAGTTGCAATTTCAGATGCAAACACTGCCAGAATTATGAAATAAGCTTTGCAGACCTGAATTATCCTTACATCAGAGAGCTTACGCCGGAAGATGTTTTGGATCTGGCAAAAAGGAGTGATGCAGACGGAATAGCTTGGACTTACAACGAGCCTACGATTCTGCACGAGTTCGCATTGGATTCAAGCAAAATTTTGAGAAAAGAGGGTTATTACATAACATACGTAACAAACGGATACATGAGTAAGGAAGCGATAGACCAGTTCGATGTTTTGGATGCTGCAAATGTCGATGTGAAGAGTTTTAGCGATGAATTTTACAGAAAAATATGCAAAGCCAAACTCGACAAAGTGCTTGAAAGCGTCGAATACATGCACAAAAAGGGGATATTCTTGGAAATCACGTATCTCGTTATTCCTGAGCTGAACGATAGCGATGAGGAGATAAAGAGCTTTTCCGAGTGGGTCCTTTCGATGGACAAGTCAATTCCGGTTCACTTCTCAAGATTCCATCCGGATTACAAAATGCTCGACAGAGAGGCGACACCGATATCGACGCTTGAAAAAGCTGTTGAAATAGCTAAGGATGTTGGAATAGAATACGTTTATATCGGAAACGTATGGGGGCATAAATATGAGAAAACTTACTGTCCGAATTGCAACGCTTTACTAATCGACAGATACGGGTTTTATGTTAGAGAAATTAGACTTGAGAACGGAAGATGCCCCGAATGCGGATACAAGCAGAACATAGTCCTCAGTCTATCTTCTTCAAGATGAAATAGCTTGCGACCAAGCCAAAGATTAACATTAAAAATGATACTCTAAGCATAAATCTGAATCCGAAGTTTTCTGATAAAAAACCACCGAATATCGGGCCTATAACCCAACCGAGATTCCATGTTGTTGAATATATCCCCATAGCTTCTCCTCTCTCTTCTCTCTTACTCAAATCAGCGATCAAAGCCGGTGCTGCCACGCCGAGCATAGCCCAAGATAACCCCTCGACTATCTGAATCAGATAAGCGTAGCTTTTGTATGTTATTAGGGAATATGAGAGCATAACGCTTGAGAAGCCTATTTGTGAAAAGAGAATGAGCGGTTTTCTTCCGATTCTGTCTGCGAGTCTTCCGAATATGTATGAGGTAAGCAATCCCGACAAAGCTCCTAAGGTGAATATGCTTCCAACTTCCATCCTGCTCGCTCTAAGTTCTTCCGCAATGTATATCGGTAAGACCGAATACACCATTCCGCTCGAAATCATCAGAGGGAGGAGTATCAAGCTCAGCAAAGCTGCTCTTTTCATCTTTTGCAAATTTCGATGAAATTTTTATAGACTTCGACACCGTAATGCGTGTGATAAACCTCAGGATGCCACTGAATCCCGAATATCGGCTTTGATTTATGCCTCATAGCTTCGATACTACAGATTTCAGATTTTGCGAGCAGCTTAAAGTTCTCCGGAAGCTTTTTAACTTCATCCATGTGGCTCG
Organism: uncultured archaeon; assembly: GCA_964631435.1. Lineage (GTDB taxonomy): Archaea > Halobacteriota > Archaeoglobi > Archaeoglobales > Archaeoglobaceae > Geoglobus. The sequence continues at coordinate 3,287 of CAZVXC010000037.1, forward strand.
CCCATACCTTCACTCTATCAGGAAGACCTTCGAAGATTTCGTTTTTGTCGATTATATCGACTTCTATTTCCGCATATCCGCCTACTTTCCCTTTCCCCACCTCGCCACCGAATGCGAGAGCTATGATGTGATGCCCCAAGCAAATGCCCAGAATTGGTATATCCAAATTTTTAACGTAATCCATGCTCTTCCCAGATTTCTCTATCGTCGGCCCTCCGCCTATTACCAATCCGTCCGCATCGATCTCCTCGATATCTGTTTCGTTGCTTATAAGCTTGCTTTCGATTCCGAGATCTCTTAGGGTTCTGTATATCAGATGATTGTATTGTCCCAGATTATAGACCACGTAAATCTTCACAGAGATTTTAGGGGGTTTGTTTTTATAATTCTTTCTTGCAATGATATTCCCGATGCCATACAATTGGATGGAAAAGATAACAGAGGGTTTGAAAAACCCAAGAAAGGGTAAATAGAGGCTATCCCGTCAGCTATTCTTCTTCACACCGAGAAACGTATATGGAAACTTCAAAAAATTCAAAAGAATTTTAGAAGAGCAGGACAGAAAGCTATCTCTCTTCTACAGCATCGTTAACTTTCGAAATTATCTCAGACGCCTTTTCAATATCTTTAATCCTTACCTTCTCTTTTGCGGTGTGGCAATTAATAAGCTCTCCCGGTCCCCAGATCGTAACAGCCCATCCGTTCTTTTTCAGGTTGTATGCGTCCGTCCATGAGATCATAACTGTCTTATCTTTAACAAACATCTCAAGCTCCTTAATGCGATCGCACTCTATAGGATCATAAAACTCCGAAATCTCGAATTCTAAGTTCTCTTTATCAAAGTTTTTTACGAGAAAATCTTTATCTATGCGTTCATCGAATACGAAGCTCAACCTCATCGCACATTCATCAGGTATCAGATACTCATCGCTACCTCCTTCTATCTTCTGGATCGAGAACTTAAAACCCCTTTTCCTTAGCTCCATCGCAAACTTGATCGCCTCATCTATCGCATTCAATCCTTTATCCCAGTATGCTCCGTGAGCGGCATCGCCTTTAAATCTTAATATCACTTCAGCACTTCCGAATTGCCTTTCGGCGATTTTCATATCAGTAGGTTCCATAACGACAGCTCTTCCAAGATAATTCTTAGAAAAATGTTCAGAACCGGTTCCGCCCTCTTCTTCATCGATGAAGAATGCGAAGTTCAATTTCAACTCATCGATTTTTGTTAACGAATCTATCATCGCCGCTATGCATCCCTTAGCATCGCAAACACCCGTTCCGTAAGCGAATTCGCTATCATATCTGAATTCAGACTTTATAGGGACTGTATCCATATGCGTTACGAACCACAGATCCGATGAGCCTTCGATTACCAGATTGCCGACATCATCAGCTTTCGCCTTAAACCCAATCTCATCCACCTTCTCCTCGATATATCCTCTTATCTCGCTTTCAAAGCCTGAGATCGATTTTATACTGACAAGCTCTTTTAACAACTCAAGCATCAAATATGTTTTATTTCCATCGATTGAAAAACTCATCTGTGATAATAAGAAACGCAACGAAAGATGACATCGAAAGCTTCGTCGATGTGTATATCGATGCATACAGAGATTACGAGATATACGCTTACACCTCGATCAAGGACATAAAGAGATATTTCAGGTGGTTGTTTAAAAGAGATAGAGGCGGTTTCTTTGTCGCAGAAATATCCGAGCCGGTCGGCTTTGCCGTATGCGATACCAACTGGTTCAGTCCTTTTGAAGGCAAAAAGCTCGCTGAGTTGCATGAGTTGTTTGTTAGAAGCAAGTTTAAGGGAAAAGGCGTTGGCTCGAAGCTTCTTGAGAGAGCGATTGAATACGGAAGGGAGAGAAAGAGAGATGCTATGGGCTTATGGGTTGGTGAGAAGAATGAGCCTGCGAAGAGATTTTACAGAAAACACGGATTCATTGAGAAAGGAAAATTCGGTGTATGGATTAGAATGCTAAGAAAGATTTAGAGCGATTCAACAAACTCTATTATCCTGTCAGCCGCTTCTTTAAGCTTTTCAATTGAGACGGCGTATGCACATCTTATATGCCCCTCTCCGCACTCTCCGAAAGCATTTCCCGGAACTACGGCGACGTTCTTTTTAAGCAAAAGCTTTTCAGCAAATTCCTCGCTTTTCAATCCCGTATTTTTTATGCTCGGAAATACGTAGAATGCGCCATCTGGCAGAACGACATCGAAAACGCTTCTAAGCCTTTTGACGAAGAAATTTCTCCTCCTCATATATTCAGCCCTCATCCTTTCAAGATCGTCTTCCCCGTTCTTAAGAGCTTCAAGTGCACCGATCTGAGCTGTTATCGGTGCACATAACATGGAATACTGATGAATTTTAAGCATGCCATCGAGAACATCGTCAGGTGCTATGACGAACCCAACTCTTAACCCTGTCATTGCGAAACTCTTCGAAAAGCCGTTCAGAATAATCGTCCTATCCTCCATTCCGCTTAAGGAAGCGATGGATATGTGTTTGAAATTGTATGTAAGCTCACCGTATATTTCGTCTGAGATAACAAAGCAATCAAGCTCGATGACAGCATCGGCAATCTCTTCAAGCTCTTTTCTTCTATAGCTCACACCGGTCGGATTATTCGGATAATTTAATATCAGCGCTTTGATGTTCTCGCTTTTGTATCTCATTATATCCTCATACCTCAACTTGAAATCCGGCGTTGTCGAGATTTTAACGACATTTGCACCGCTCAGATATGTAAGAGGCTCGTATGAAACGTATGTGGGTTCGGGAATTATTGCTTTGTCCCCGAAATTGATTATCGTTCTCAAAGCAATATCCACCCCTTCGCTTACGCCAGTTGTTATCAAAACGTTCTCATACGTCGTTTCCACACCGAACTTCTTGTAATATTCCGCTATAGCTTCTCTAAGCTCAGCCAATCCGTAGTTTGAAGTGTATGAAGTTACGCCCTTCTCAAGGCTGTATATCATCTCCTCTCTGATCTTCCAAGGAACGGGGAAATCTGGTTCTCCAACGCCTAAGCTTATAACATCATCTCTACCTATGATTAAGTCGAAAAATCTTCTTATTCCTGAAGGCTTCAACTCTCTAACTTTTTCGTTCAGTTCACGGGACAATTGCAAGCCTCCTGTCTTCTTCGTCTTTAAACATCAAGACTCCTTCCTCTTTGTATGTTCTCAACAGAAAATGGGTTACTGTATCTCTAACCTCAGGAATCGTAGATATCTTATCTGCAACGAAGAAGGATATGTCCTTCAATGACTTACCTTTAACAACAACCTGAAAATCGTAATCACCGCTAACAAGCCTCACAGCATGAACTTCAGGAAATTTAGCTATCCTCTTAGCTATATCATCGTATCCCTTCTCTCTCGTAAGATTGACTCTAACGTCTATTATCGCAAAAACCTCTTCTACGCCAACTTTCTCCCAGTCTATCAACGTTTTGTATTTTAGTATGACACCGCTGTTTTCGAGTTTCTCAATGATTTCTCTAACTTCGCTCTCACTCATATTTAACATATCCGCAATCTCTCTATCAGATACCCTCGCATTGTTTTCGAGGATTCTTAGTATTTCAATCTCAATTCCCAAATCTGATCACCAAAGAAAGCATAACCTGAAACTTTTAAAGCTTTTTCCCGATGAAAGGCTTTTATCAAAATTTAGGTTTACCGAAAGATTTAAGTGTAGTTACCATCAAATCTTAACGAGGTGATAACCATGCCTTGGGGTGATGGAACCGGACCATGGGGATTCGGGCCAAGAACTGGAAGAGCGGCAGGATTCTGTGCAGGTTACAACATGCCCGGTTTCATGAACAGGTTTGTCTTCCCTCCATTCGGCGGAAGATGGTTCGCTTACATGCCGAGAAGGTATAGAGGAAGAGCTTACAGAAGATTTAGAGGCTTCTGGAGGTGGTGGTAATGCCATGGTGGATGCCGGGATGGGGTGGAAGAGGTTGGAGATGGAGATACTGGCTCACAGGAATGCCGGGATGGATGAGGTGGGGTTATCCATATCCTCCAGCCCCAGCCTTCAGCCCGGAAGATGAGTTAGAAATGCTTGAGGAGATGAAGAAGGATTTGGAAGCCGAGCTTAAGGAGATAAATAAGAGGATAGAGGAACTTAGGAAAGAGCTTGAGAAATAATTTACTTATTTTTTAGGAAATCTAAAGCATCTTTGTAGCTGACGTTATCGTGGACTATCATAGATATCGCTTTCGTAATAAGCTTCGGATTTTCTGCCTGAAAAACATTTCTGCCGATCGCAACACCGCTCGCACCGGCTTCAATCGCCATTTCCACCATCCTTAATATATCCTCATCTGAATCCATCTTTTCTCCTCCCGCTACAACAACTGGAACCGGGCAGCCTTTGACAACTCTCTTAAAGCTTTCGACGCTTCCGGTGAAGTTGGTTTTAACGATATCCGCTCCAAGCTCGGCTCCGACTCTCGCTGCCAGAGCGACAGCTTTCTCATCAAATTGGTTTATGCCTTCGCCACGGGGATACATCATCGCAAGTAGAGGCATTCCCCATTCTTTACAGCATCTGCTAATCTCGCCGAGCTTTTTTAACTGAGCAGCCTCCGTATTGCTCCCGACGTTTACGTGAACGCTTACCGCATCTGCTCCGAGTTTTATAGCCTCCTCCACACTCGCAACAATAACCTTTTCATTTGGATCGGGGCTTAAGGATGTTGATGCACTCAGATGCAAAATTAAGCCCACATCTTTCCCATAACCTCTATGACCGAATCCTACGATGCCTTTATGCAGGACGACAGCATTAGCACCACCTTCCGCAACTTCGTTAATAGTTTTCTGAAGGTTGATTATCCCTTTGATAGGTCCCATGCTAACTCCGTGATCCATCGGGACTATCACAGTCTTCCCGGTGTCTCTGTTGATTATTCTTTCAAGCCTTATTCTTTTTCCTATCTCCATCCTATCACCTTGCTACTTTGTCTCTTTGTCTCATAGAGACAAAGTGTATTTAAATCTTTCGAGATTGCATTAACCTTAAAAATTCAGCAAGTCATCTACACCTATGGATATTGAAGACAAGCTGAAATTGGCGACAAGGAACGTTGAGGAAGTTGTAACTATGGATGAGCTTAGAAATTTGCTCGAAAGTAACGATAAGCCGAGAGCTTACGTCGGCTATGAGCCGAGCGGTGAGATTCATTTGGGACATATGATGACTGTTCAAAAGCTGATGGACTTGCAGAACGTGGGATTTGATATAGTCGTCTTACTTGCAGATGTTCATGCTTATTTAAACGAGAAGGGTGATTTTGAGGAGATAAAAAGGATAGCGGAATACAACAGAGATGCCTTCATTGCTCTGGGACTCGATGAAAGCAAAACGGAATTCGTTTTGGGAAGTGATTATCAGCTTGAAGAGGATTACGTTCTCGATGTGCTGAAAATGGCGAGATTAACGACGATAAACAGAGCAAGAAGAAGTATGGATGAAGTTAGCAGAAGAAAGGAAGACCCTATGGTGTCCCAGATGATATATCCGTTGATGCAGGCTTTGGACATTGCACATCTTAAAATCGATGTCGCAATCGGCGGTATGGATCAGAGGAAAATTCACATGCTCGCAAGGGAGAACTTGCCAAAGCTCGGATACAACGCACCGATCTGCATGCACACTCCAATACTGCTCGGTCTCGACGGGGAGAAGATGAGTTCATCCAAGGGCAACTACATATCCGTGAGAGATAGCGTTGCTGAGGTTAAAAGAAAGATTAAAAAAGCGTTTTGCCCTGAAAGAGATATTGAGAATAACCCTGTGATAGATATAATGAAATATCACGTGTTCCCAAGATTTGGTGAAATCGTTATAGAGAGGGATGAAAAATTTGGAGGAAATTTGGAATATAAGAGCTTTGAAGAATTTGCAAAAGATTATTCGGATGGAAAGATTCATCCGTTAGATTTGAAGATGAACGTTGTGAGATACCTTAACATGATCTTGGAAGATGTTAGGAAGAAACTAGAAGAAAAGGGGTGGTGAATTGAGTGATGAGGTTGTAAGGGTAAGATTGCCCAAGAGGGAGAATGGAGAGATGTTCGGAATAGTTGTTTCGATGCTCGGAGCCGGACATATAAAGGTTAGATGCGAAGACGGGAAAGAGAGACTCGCAAGAATTCCGGGAAAGATGAGGAAGAAAATTTGGATAAGAGAGGGAGACGTTGTAATAGTGGTTCCATGGAAATTCCAAGATGAGAGAGCAGATGTAATCTGGAGATACACGAATCCGCAGGTTGAATGGTTGGAATCGAGAGGGTATCTGAAGTTCTAAATGAGAGACGAGAAAGAGATAGACAAATTGCTCGATAGGTTAAGAGTGAAAGAGAGAGACAGCGAAGCGAGGAAGATA
>CAZVXC010000038.1:0-9568 GCA_964631435.1 uncultured archaeon
TTGAAAAAATGGAGGAAAACGTTTGGCGTAACACAAAAAGAACTCGCAGAAAATATAAACATTTCTCCGTCGGTTATAAGCGATTACGAATCGAATAGGCGAAAATCTCCCGGAATAAACTTCATTAAGAGATACGTATTATCTCTGATCGAGATCGACAAAAACAGGGGATGGAAGACGCTAAGGAAATACAAAGATTTGCTTAGCATAGAGTTGGATGCTATATACGATATTTGTGAGTATCAGAAACCTGTAAGCTCAGAAGAGCTTGCAAAAGCTGTTAGAGGTGAGTTAATAACGAATTTCGGAAGAGATGCCATGGGGCATACCATAATAGACAGCATAAAAGCGATACTCGAGATGAGTTCATACGATTTTTACAAGCTTTACGGCTTAACAAGCGAAAGGGCGTTAGTTTTTACGAAAGTTTCCTCCGGCAGATCGCCTATGGTTGCGGTTAGAGTCGCAAATTTGAAACCATCTGTTGTTATCCTAAATCCTCTAAGCAAAGATGATCTCGACGATTTGGCTCTGAAAATTGCGGAGATTGAGAGACTCGATTTGATAGTTAGCGAAGCGGATGTTGGAGAGATCGTAAGGAATTTAAAGAATCTGGAGGTGTCCTAATGGTTGGAATCGTATCTTACGGATGTTACATACCAAGATTTAGGATAAAAGTTGAGGAAATCGCAAGAATTTGGGGTGAAAATGCGGAATCGATTAAAAACGGCTTAGGCGTTTATGAAAAAAGCGTAGCGAATATAGATGAGGACACAACAACGATCTCAGTCGAAGCTGCGAGAGAGGCATTAAGGAGATGCGAGATAGACAAAAACCTGATTAAGGCTGTATTTGTTGGCTCTGAGAGTCATCCTTACGCAGTAAAGCCGACTGCAACGATAGTTGGTGAAGCTTTAGACATAGACAACTTTTACCACGCAGCAGATTTGGAATTCGCATGCAAAGCCGGAACGGCAGGAATTCAGAATTGTATAGCGATGATCAAAGCGGATATGATAAGATACGGATTGGCTATAGGCGCTGATACGAGTCAAAGTGCTCCGGGAGATGCTCTCGAATATTCCGCCGCTTCAGGTGGGGCAGCTTTCATAATAGGCAATGAGAATGTTATAGCTGAAGTTAAAGATACTTTAAGCTTCACAACCGACACACCAGACTTCTGGAGGAGAGAAGGACAGCCCTATCCATCGCACGGCGGAAGGTTCACGGGAGAACCTGCTTACTTCAGGCATATCGCCTTTGCGGCAAAAAGAATTATGGATAGAAACGATTTGAAACCCGAAGATTTTAGCTACGCTGTCTTTCATATGCCGAACGGGAAGTTTCCTGTGAGAGTTGCGAGGATGCTTGGATTTGAATCAAAGCAGATAAAACAGGGACTCGTCGTTAGATACATAGGAAACACATATTCAGCCTCATCGCTCATAGGATTCTCAGCAGTCTTAGATGTTGCAAAGCCAGATGACAGAATTCTGCTAACGTCTTTCGGAAGCGGTGCCGGGAGCGATGCATTCATCTTTGAAGTAACGGATGAGATTGAAAGTTTCAACAGAAATCCGAAAGTTTGGGAGAAGATAGAGAAAGAGAGGGTGTATATAGATTACGGCTTCTATGTGAAGCTCAGAAAAATTATAAGGATGTGATACTATGCGGAAAGTAGCTATAATCGGAGTTGGACAGAGCAAATTTGGAGAATTATGGAATAAAAGCTTTAGAGATATAATAATTGAAGCGGGCGTTGAAGCGTTGGAAGATGCTGGTCTTGAGGGAAGAGAGATAGAGGCTATGTATATCGGGAACATGAGTGCGGGGAGATTCATAGCTCAGGAACACATTTCCGCTTTAATAGCCGACTACTCCGGATTAGCATCTCTCAACATTCCATCTGTAAGAGTCGAAGCGGGAGATGCGAGCGGAGGTTTGGCTTTAAAGGAGGCATTCATAGCAGTCGCATCCGGAATTCACGACATAGTAATCGCTGCGGGAATTGAGAAGGTTACTGACGTCGGAAATTCAATAGACATTACGAATTCATCGATAGATCAGGAATGGGAGGCATTTAACGGAGCAACTCTCGCTTCCCTCTTCGGCATTATGGCGAGGCTACATTTCCACAGATACAGAAGTAACGAAGAGGATTTGGCTTTGATCAGCGTGAAAAACCATAAAAATGCCGTGAAAAATCCTAAGGCTCAGTTCAAAAGGGAAATAAGAGTTGAGGATGTTTTAAATTCGCCATACGTTGCTGAACCGTTAAAAGTTCTCGATTGTGCATCGATATGCGATGGAGCGGCTGTAGTTATATTCGCAAGCGAAGATGTCGCTAAGAAATACACCGATACGCCCGTATTCTTAGATGCCGTTGTTCAGTCAAGCGATTATTTAGCTTTACAAAGCAGAGAGGACATCTTGGAATTTAAGAGCGTTAAAGTTGCTACAAAAAAGGCTTTAAGGCTCGCAAAATGCGGAATCGAGGATATAGATGTTTTCGAGTTGCACGATGTCTTTACGATAGCCGAATTGCTGCTGTATGAAAACATCGGCCTTGCAGAAAAGGGTGAGGGGCATTATTTGGTTAGAGAGGGAGTTACGGAATTGGATGGTGAAATGCCGGTAAATCCGTCAGGCGGCTTAAAGGCGTGCGGTCATGCGATCGGTGCGACTGGCGTAAGACAAGCGGTGGAGCTTGCGTTACAGCTAAGAGGTGATGCTGGGAAGAGACAGGTGGATGCTGAGAGAGGGATGGCTGTTAACATTGGAGGGAGCGGTGCAACGGCAGTAGTTTCGATATTCGGGAGGTGAAACTATGCTTCCGAGATTTTGGAGGAAGATAAAGTATAGATACAATCTCATAGGAACGAAATGCGAAAATTGTGGAAGGATATATTATCCGCCGAGAAATCTGTGTCCCGAATGCAGAAGGAAAAGCAAGATGAAAGAGATCGAGCTTGGTGATGAAGGGACGATCTTAAGCTATTCCGTCGTATATGATGCTCCAGAGAATTTTAAGTTCTCCAAACCATACGTCGTCGCATTGATTCAGCTCGAAAACGGTGCCAAAGTTCTTTCCCAAGTTGCATGCGATCCGAAAGATGTCAAGATCGGGATGAAAGTGAGGGTTGCTTTCAGGAAGTTTGGGGAGGATGGAGAGAGGGGTATAATCTATTACGGAACGAAATTTGTTCCAGTCCAATAATTTTTTATTTTTCAAAAACTACAATCTAATCGATGCTCTTCGGAACAGCAGGAACACCGAATTCATCAAAGGATCGATCGACTGTAGGGGGAATTAAGAGGATAAAAGAGCTAAATCTCGACTGCATGGAGGTTCAATTTGTTAGAGGAGTTAAAATGGGTGAAAAGAAAGCTAAAGAAGTTAGAGATGTTTCGAAAGTCTTAGGAGTGTCTTTGAGTGTTCACGCACCTTACTACATCAACCTCAATGCTGAGAGCGAAGTAAAGGTTAAACAGAGTATGCAAAGGCTTCTTGATGCCGCAAGAATAGGAGCGATCTTTAATGCAAGGAATATAGTCTTTCACGCGGGATATTACATGAGAGCCACAAAGGAAAGTGCATTTAGGAAGATCAAGGAAGCTCTTAAAGAGCTTATCGAGAATCTAAATGAGGACGTAATTTTAAGACCTGAAACGACAGGAAAGAGATCGCAATTCGGAGATGTGGAAGAGGTTGTCAGACTTTCAGAGGAAATAGATGCTGTCCTCCCTTGCATAGATATAAGCCACATCCACGCAAGAACAGGAGCTTATAACAGCTATGACGAATTCTCAGAGCTTTTCAGCTTTGTTGAAAGCAGACTTGGCAAGGAAGCCATAAAAGATTTGCACATCCACATTAGCGGAATAGAGTATGATTTGAAGGGAGAAAAAAGGCATCTGAATTTGAATGAGAGCGACTTTAATTACCTCGATTTTCTCAAAGTTCTGAGGGATTTTAATGCTAATGGAATGGTTATATGCGAGAGTCCGAACTTAGAAGAGGATGCTATGATGCTGAAAGAGATATTTCTAAGCCTTAGATAGCTCAAATCTCTCTATCACCTCGTTAAGCTTTCTGAACCAGTTTTCGAGTTCGCTTCTTAACTTCTCTTTCAGCGATTCTATTGGAATGGGAATGTAGAGATATTTGTAACCGCCGTGTTTCAGAATTCTGTATTCTCTCACAACTAAACCTTTCTCCATCAATGACTGGAGACTTCTATAGACTCCGCTCCTATCTTTGCCTATTATGTTCGCGAGATCATCAACGCCGATGTTGGGGTGTTGGTGTAAAGCCAAATAGACCTCTATTTCGGAGGGAGTTAAATTTAGGATGCATTTCAGTATGTGTTGAAACGTCGTTTCACCGCTAAGCAAATCTTTAAGTCTCTCATCTTCCATTCTAACCACCTTTCTCTATCAGAATAATCGTATCCCCGCTTTCTAACACATCCACATCCTTTCCTTTCACAACATTCTCAACTTCAACATCAAACCATTCCGCTTTTAGCTCGATTTTTTCTCCATTCACATCTATCTTTATCTTTCCCTCATTTATAAATTTTAAAGTTTCATCATGCGTGAGCTTGTTTAAAGCCTCTGCTATAACCTTAGTCTTCTCTCTGAACATCGGGCCTAAGATACCGTATTTCGGCTTTATTCTCTTAATGCGAACATCGATCTGCGGATGTTCTTTAAGCATTTCGACCTCAGAATTTATAGCTCCTGCAATGTCTCTCGTATCAATGTCGGCATGCGTATAGATCAGAACCCTTTTTAGAGGTGCATTTAAAGCCATACCGTTGTCATGCTTGTATTTCCTGATCTCTCCAACGATCTCCTTTATCAGCTCTCCCTTTTCCTCAGCCTTCTCATCTATCAGGCTTTCGTCAGCGACTGGATAGCTTTGCAGGTGAACGCTTCCATCTCCAGAAAAGATTTTCCAGCATTCCTCAGCTAAGAAAGGCGTGAAAGGTGCGAGAAGCTTAATTAACGCCTCTATAATCTTATATAGCGTATATCTTGCAGCATTCCTCTCAGTTTCGCTACCTGAATAGAGTCTATTTTTTACGAGTTCTATGTAATTATCTGCAAGCTCATACCACGTAAATCCTCTGATTGCCTTCAAAGCCTCCCCGAAATCGTATCTTTCCATGAAATTGTCAACATCGATTATCAGTTTGTTAAGCTTGGACAAAATCCATCTGTCAGTATCTCTCAGATGCATCTTATCTTCTTCTCTTAACTCATAATCTCTCAGATGGTTCATAGCGAATCTAAGAATACTCCAAAACTTCTGCTGGAATCTGGAAGCGGCAACGATCTCTTTCCAGCTGAAGATTACATCGCTACCTATGACACCGCCTATCGCTGCCCACTGCCTTAACGCATCAGCCCCGTAGTTCTCTATAACCTCCTCTGGAGAGATTATGTTTCCCAAACTTTTGCTCATCTTCTTTCCATCCTCTCCCAGAACCATCCCGTTTATGACGATTTCATACCATGGAATTTCGTTTACCAAAGCTAAGCTTCTTAGTATCGTGTAGAAAGCCCAAGTCCTGATTATATCATGTCCCTGAGGTCTTAAATGCGTTGGATACTCCTTTACATCAGGCCAGCCAGTGATTATGAGAGGTGTTATGCTCGAATCCATCCATGTATCGAGAACATCATCTTCTCCAATGAATTCTCTACTTCCGCATTTTGGACAAGGCTCTTTCGGCATATCCTTAGTTGGATCGACGGGCAACCATTCTTCCTTAGCAACAATAATCTCTCCGCAATTCTTACAATACCACACAGGAATCGGCGTTGCAAAGACTCTCTGCCTGCTTATAACCCAGTCCCACTCCATGCTATTTACCCAGCTTTCCAAGCGAGAGAACATATGCTCAGGAACCCATTTAATTTTCTTCGCTTCCTTCAGAATCTTCTCCTTCTCAATTTTCACGAACCACTGCTTTTCAGGAACGATTTCAACTGGTGTTTTACATCTCCAGCAGACACCGACGTTATGCTTAACCCTCTCTTGCTTTATCAACTTCCCTTCTCTTTTAAGATCGTCTATAATCTTTTTTCTTGCCTCTTTTATCGTTAAACCTTCATATCTTCCTGCTTTCTCGTTCAGCCTTCCGTCTCTCGTTAATATGTCTCTTAGATCGAGTTTGTGCTTCTTCCACCATTTGACATCCTGTCTGTCTCCGAATGTGCAGATCATGACTATTCCAGTCCCGTAATTCGGATCGACTTCCTCATCGGCTATAACTTTGACCTCGTAATCAGTCGTCGGAACTCTAACAGTTCTGCCGATCAGATGTTTGTATCTCTTGTCTTCCGGATGAACTGCTATCGCCACGCATGCCGGAATCAATTCAGGTCTCGTTGTTGCGATTATGACGTCTTCGTCAAACTTTATGTAATTCAGATCAGTCATGCTCTCTTTATATTCAATCTCAGCTAAGGCGATCGTAGTCTCGCATCTCGGACAGTGGACTACGGGATGCTCACCTCTGTAAATCAAACCCCGTTTAAACATTCTCACGAAACTTATCTGGGTCTTTTTGTAGTATTCGGGATACATCGTTATGTATTCCTTGCTCCAGTCTATGCTGAACCCAAGCCTTCTCATAGTCTTCCGCATCTTCTCTATGTTCTCCTCAGTAAATTTCACGCAAAGCTCTCTGAATTTCTCTCTCGGAACATCGCTTTTCTTTATCCCATACATCTCCTCAACCTTAACCTCCGTCGGCAACCCATGACAGTCCCATCCCTGAGGGAACATGACTTCGTATCCCTTCATTCTCTTGTAACGTGCTATGAAATCGATGTAACACCAATTTAGCGCATTTCCTATGTGGAAAGAACCTGTCGGATACGGAGGGGGAGTATCGATTATGTAGTGAGGCCGTTCAGAATTCCAGTCAAAGTAATACATCTCATCCTTCCAGCTCGAAACCCATCTCTCCTCAACTTCCTTAGCTCTGTATTCCTTCTCCATCGGATCACCTCACGTAATTTGTGAGCTTACCTATCCCTTCGATTTCGACCGCAATGATATCTCCTTTGTTGAGCTTGCCAACTCCGGAAGGCGTTCCCGTCGCTATTACATCGTGCTTCTTTAACGTCATTATGGATGAGATGAAAGAGACCAAGTCGTAAACATCGAAGACGAGATTTGATGTTGAAGAATCCTGAACAAGTTTCCCGTTTAGAAACGTTCTGATTCTTAGTTTAGACGGATCGACATTGACAACGTAAGGGCCGAGAGGGGAGAAAGTATCGAATGATTTCGCAATACACCACTGCCATCCGCTTCGCTGTAAGTCTCTTGCGGTTACATCGTTAAAGCATGTGTAACCGAGTATGAAATGCTTTGCTTCCTCTCTCTCAACGTATCTGCACTTCTTTGATATAATAATAGCGAGTTCACCTTCGTAATCAACCCTCCCGCTTCTATCAGGCAAGATTATTTTATCCCGATCTCCGATGATCGATGATGGGGATTTCATGAATAACGCTGGCTCAGCGGGGATTTCCATGCCAAGTTCTTTCGCATGATCCCTGTAATTTAATCCAACACCAATTATCTTTTCAGGTATTACAGGAGGAAGAAATTTGATATTATTAATATCGAAAACAGCTCCATCGATTGATATAACATCGGATATTTCGAAGTAGCCTTCGTAAATTTTCTCTTCCGCCACAAATCTTCCGTAAGCTTTCATGGTTCTGATGAATTCTCTTTCTAAATATATTGGTTTCTATGTTCTTTCGAACAGTTTTTATTTCCAGCACATCAATATCTGGTATGCTCGCAGTTCTTTCAGGAGGGACGGGGACGCCTAAGCTTTTAAGAGGTTTAAAGGAAGTTACGAGCGATTTCTGCGTGATAGTTAATACGGCAGAAGATGTATGGGTCTCAGGGAATAAGATATGCCCGGACATAGATTCCGTAATCTATTCCTTAGCCGATGTAATTGATGATGAGAAATGGTGGGGGATAAAGAATGATAGCTTTACAACGCACGAACAACTGAAAAAGCTGGGAATGGATGAGGGAATGATGATCGGAGATATGGATAGAGCAACTCACATATTCAGAAGCAATCTTTTAAGATCAGGAAAGACTCTAAAAGAAGCTACAGATGTCCTAAGACAGGCTTTCGGAATCAAGCAACGGATTTTCCCTATGTGCGAAGAAGACGTCTCGACGTTCATTTTAACTGACGAAGGCGAGATGCATTTTCAAGAATTCTGGGTTAAGAGACGTGGATTGCCCAATGTTCTGGACGTCTATGTGAAGAATATTGAGAACGCAAAGCCTTCCGAAGGAGTCATAGAGGCTATCAGAGATTGTAAGGCTGTTTTAATCGGCCCAAGTAATCCTGTTACGAGCATAATGCCGATTTTGCTTGTTAAAGGGATTAAAGATGAAATCAGGAGAAAGAGGGTAATTGCCGTATCACCCATAATCGGTAATAAAGCCGTAAGCGGACCGGCGGCGAAGTTTCTTAAAGCTAAGGGGTATGAAGTCTCACCAAATGGCGTTGCAGAATTCTATAAGGATATAATCGATATCCTCGTTGTTGATGAAAGCGATAAAGATGTTAAGATAGAGGATGTTGATGTCATCTACGCAAACATCGTAATGAGGTCTAAGGAGGATGCTGCAAGGTTATCAAAGCTTATTCTTGAATTTGTTTGAAATATTTCTCGATAACCTTCTTCTGCCCCCTTCTGATTATTTCAGAGAGCGTTGAAGGGGCTATGTTGAAGTGTTTCGCAAGCTCTTCAAGCTTTATCTTTCTTGGATAGTCGAAGTAACCTTTTTCGAGAGCGAATCTAAGTATCTCCTCTTCTCTATAGGTTGTTTCAGATTTTGAAGGTTTACCCTTATACAATATATCGAAATCCACACCGTATTTATCGAGATTCCTCATAACCTTAGTAAAAGATTTGTCGTCGCATATAACATCCCATACGATCTCTTTATCTCTTAAATCGACTTTTTTAAGTATGCATCCGGATTGAACGATCGGCAAGGCTATTAAGCAGGTATGCTCTTTTACCAATACCTTCGCCTCATTTCTCGAAAGCAAAACCTTATCACAGATTTCAGGCAGATTTTGCAAAGATCTGTCCACATCTCTACCCTTAATCTGAAACAGACCCTTTATTTCATTTCCAACATCGGTTAGCCCCTCAACTTTCGCAACAACATCTCTGATCCTTAATATCAATCCGAGAGCACAGTTTTCCGGCAGTCTCGTCCTGATCTGAAGCTCGATCACATCCGAAATTATCTTTCAGAATTTATTAAGGTTTGGTTTTGAAAGCGCCGGGGGAGGGACTTGAACCCTCGCGTGCCAAACGGCACACGGGCTCTCCAGGCCCGCGCAGTGCCTCTCTGCAACCCCGGCTTAATAAGGTTAGACTCTGAAGTTTTTTAATTTTTGCTCAAATTTTTAGGTATGCTTAAATTACTTGCTCTATCTTTTTAGAAAAGAAAAGTATTTAAATTAGTCAATTAATAATTAATCATGAACAAATG
>CAZVXC010000039.1:0-4915 GCA_964631435.1 uncultured archaeon
GATGCGTGGGAAGCAAACTCTCTCTTAAAATCCTTGCAGTCTCAGGAGCTTCAACACCGTAAACCTGATCCAACGCTTTTAATGCTGCGATGAAATGTATAGCTCTGCATATTCCGCATATTGTTGATACAACTCTCGGAACCTCTTCCATCGGCATGTTCACAAGAAGCTTCTCGTATCCTCTGAATTCAGTTGCCTGAAAAAATGCGTTCTCGACTTCTCCCTTCTCATTCAGAAATATCGCAACCTTTGCATGTCCTTCAATTCTCGATATGGGATTAATTTCTATCCTCTTCATATTATCTCTCTCACGTGATATTTTCTGATCTTCTTAGGAATCAACGCTGATGGGAGGGAATAGAGGTAGAAGAGCTTTGCCAAGCTTTGGTATTCGTTCTTTAAATCCTTAACGGCATCAGCATTCTCGATGAGCGATGAAAGCATGTTCACAATTATCCCTCCGAAATCTCCGAAATCTGACAGCATTCCGCCGCATCCTCTACATGGGACATTAACTTTTAAGCATGAAGCCTTGCAGTCTCCTTGAGTTGCCGGGCCAAAGCATGGAATTCCCTCGTTAAGCAGACACCTCTCTTCGGGAATCGATAGAAATCGCTTTATTTTCTTGATCTTCGCATCTTTCAAATTCCTATCGCAAAAATCGCACACAGATTTCCCAGCAGTTATCCAGCCCTTCTTAGCCTTTCCAGAAATAATCAGATTTATCGCTTTCTTCAGGTGATCGTAATGCGGCGGACAACCGCCGATGTAGTAATCGACATCTATAACCTTGTTCAAAGGCTTAACATCCTCCTGAATTTCTGGAAGCGTGAGCTCGTATTTTCCTTCGACAAGCGTTGTTGGAAGAGGTGTATCCGAATTTACGGAATGCCTTTTGAAACTCGCTTCAAAAACTTCGTCTATCGAGTGGAGATTTGCCAATCCCGGAATTCCGCCGAGACATGCGCAGATGCCCAAGGCAACTATATTCTTGCTCTTCTTTCTCAGAATCTTTACAATCCTCTCCTCTTCGTTCAGCTTTATTGCTCCTTCGATAAACGTAAAATCGATGTATCTTCGTCTAAGCTCTTCTATGTCATCATATTTCCCTATTCCGAAGAGGGGCGCCCAGACTACTTCGATATTATTCGCTATATCGACCAACTCCTCTGAGATGTCTATGAGTGTCATCTCGCATCCCGAACATCCTGAGGCGAGATAGAATGCTACCTTACTCATTTCCAAACCTCCTTATAGGGCTTGGCCCAATTTTCCTTATCAATCGATCGAAATTCGTTACGAATTCAACAAACTTCTTCACATCAGAACTCGAAAGCGATACAAATTCGAGCCTCGCAGCTTCTATACCAAATTCGGGAAGCATATTCTTGAGAATATTAACCTTGGTGTATGCTATCTTATTTCCGATTCTGTAATGGCATTCATTTTTCGGACAACCGCCTACTATAACACCATCCGCACCCATTTTGAAAGCCTCGATTATGAAAGCTGCATCAACTCTTCCGGAGCACGGAATTCTGACTATCTTCACGCTTGCCGGATAAGAATACTTCAAGCTTCCGACGAGATCGGCACATTCGTAAGCACACCATTGACATGCGAAAGCTATTATATTCGGATTAAATTCTTGCACGCTTACCACCCACTATCCTCCTCACAACACTATCCTTTGGTATAGTGCTGATCTTTAAAACAAGCTCAGGCTCAATTCCCATGCATATCGCTAAGAGCTGGGTGTAGTAGAAGACGGGTATTTCGAAATCTATCTTCCCCTCCTTCTTCAGCTTACCCTGAATTTCGTCGAGCTGGATGTAACACGATGAGCATGCTGTAACAATTAAATCCGGGTCTATTTCTTCTTTAATTGACATGAGCTTCGTTAAAACAAATTCTACGGATTTTGAGTAGTCTATTGTTCTCATTGAACCCATACCGCAGCAATATTCTATTCTGCTGTAATGGGGAGCTTCCGCTCCCAAAGCTTCGACTAAATTCCGCAACTTTTTCGGATAAAACGGATTTTCCTCTTTCAAATTCATTATCCTCGTCGGCCATAGAAGATTGCATCCCGGCTGGACTGCGGCGACGATATCATCTAAGGAAAATTCTATCGAATCTTTTATCGCTTTAACTCCAAGAAAATCTGAGAAGACGTGGACGACGTGATAAACCTTAGAACTACCTCTGTAATATCTCCCAATTTTGCTGAGAATCCTGTTTATCCTCTCTCTCTTCTCAAAATCTTCGAGCAGATACTTTGCATGATTTAATACGCTATAGCAATTATTGCATCCCGTTATAATATCGACTCCCTTATCTTCGGCGATCGAGATGTTTCTCGCAGATATAGCCAACCACGCATCTATATCGTATGAAGGTGCCGAAATCCAGTTCGGACAGCATGAGTATCCTTCGAGATCAACAAGCTTGATATCGAAAGAATCCATAACCCTTCTTATCGATGCCTCAACATCGGGTCTTAAAAAAGGAATCTGGCAGCCGAGATAGAGACCGAATTTCATATTATCACTCCAGAGGAAGAATTCCGAGTTCTGCAATCTCTGTATTCGCGAGAATTATCCTTATTTCCCGAAGTGCTTTCGGGTCTGAAAGCGTTGATGGAGGAATCTTAGGTAAATTTAGCTCCTCTCTAAGCCTTTCAATTCCAGAGAAAGGAATGGCATGTCCGGTTTCGTAGAGGAGTCGGAGAGCTTCCTCAGACGCAGACGGAATCGAAAATTCCCTTGCCTGAATTCTTCTGAATGCGAAATAGACGAAGAACGGATTTACGTCTCTTGTGCAAATCTCTATGCATCTGCCGCATCCGACACACGCCCAAGGGGAAGGATCGTGCAAGATCTCTTTCCTTATTCCGAGCATTATCAGTTTGAAAAGCTTCTTGTTAGGGTAGTTAAATCCGGCTAATGCAACTGGACATACTGACATACACGCTCCGCACTGTATGCATTTGTTTATCCCTTCTCCTCCGAATTTTATCACTTCCGCTACCGCACCCCAATCCTTCCCAAGTTTTAGAACGGTTGTCAAGATATCACCTCCGTTAAAGCTTTTATCTGTGAGATTATCTGAGAGCATTCATATCCCGCATGGGTTATTGCGTAAGAAGGGCAGGATGATGCACATATTCCGCAACCTCTGCAAATCCTTCTGTCTATGTGTGCCTTACCTTCGACTATGCTTATGGCATTGTATGGGCATATATTAACGCATATCCCACAACCGCTACATCTCTTTTCATCAACTTCAGCTATGAAAGGCTCCGCAATTAACTCAGGTTGAGATAGCAGAGATGCTGTGGCTGATGCTGCAGCTTTCGCCTGTGCAACAGTCTCGGATATATCTTTTGGCCCCTGACAACATCCGGCGATGAATATGCCTGAGATATTGCTCTCCATCGACCTGAGTTTCGGATGATCCTCCTTTAGAAATCCAGATGAATCTATCGATATTCCGAGCTTCTTAGCCAAACATTTCGCATCCTCTGGAAGTTCGATTGCAGTTGCAAGGACGACGAGATCGACATTGACCTCTATCGGTGCACCGACATCGGCATCGAATCCCATGATTCTGAGCGTGCCGTCGGGGAGAGTCTCAATTCCTCCAACTTTCCCCCTTATTATCTTTATCCCAAGCTGCCTTGAATACGTGTAATATTCCTCAAGATCCTTTCCCGGAGCTCTGACGTCGATGAAATGGATATATACATCTATCTCCGGATTTCTCTCCTTAACTATCCTCGCCTGCTTTAGCATATACATGCAACAAACCTTAGAGCAGTATGTGTGATACTTAACATCCCTCGATCCGACGCAAGATATGAAAGATATAGCCCTCGGTTTTTTGAAATCAGATGGTCTCACGATTTTCCCTTCAGTCGGGCCGGTTGGTGATAAAATCCTTTCGAACTGAATGGCCGTTATGACATTCGGAGAATGGGGGGCGTATTCTTTAAATACGCTCTTATCCATAACGTTGTAGCCCACCGCAACTATTATAGCACCAACATTCAGCTCAACACTCTCTCCTTCGGGGTTCCATTTGATCGATCTGTTTATAGCACCCGTTGGACAGGCTTTTTCGCAGGGGGTAAGATACTCCTTCCCATTCCTTAAATAACGTCTCGTTCCGAAAGTTTTCTTCCCGCAATTTATGCAAATCTTTGGATCGTGAACGGCTTTTCTCGGAACTGCGTAGGGTGAAGCTATATACATCGCCGCCCTCATGCTCAATCCCTCGTTGAATTCATCGAACGTCCTTGCTCTCTCAGGACATGCGTTCGTGCACTCACCACATCCTATGCACTTATCCCAGTCAACGTATGTCTGCTTCTTCCTAACCCTTATTTTGAAATTTCCGACAGAGCCTTCGACCTCTTCGACCTGCGAATAAGTCAGCAATTCGATCATCGGATGAGATGCAACTTCAGCCATGAGAGGCGATAGAATGCATGATGAACAGTCGTTGAGCGGGAATATTCTGTCAAGCTTTAACATCTTTCCACCGATTGTAGGCTCTTTTTCAACAAGATAAACCTTGTATCCCATTTTCGCAAGTTCGAGCGATGCCGTAATTCCGGCTATGCCGCCACCTATAACGAGAACGCTCTTTTCGAGAGGGAATTTCAGGTCTTCGAGCGGTTTTAGCAACTTCGCCTTTGATATCGCACTCAAAACAAGGAGCTTTGCCTTCTCAGTAGCTTCCCTTTCGTCTCTATGCGGCCAACTGCATTGTTCTCTTATGTTCGCAATTTCGAGCATGTATTTTGATATTCCAGCATTTTCGAGCGTCTTTCTGAAAAATTTCTCATGATTCTTCGGCGTGCAGGCTGCTATAACAACTCTATCGACGTATCCTCCGAATATGTCTCCCTCTA
>CAZVXC010000039.1:4925-9467 GCA_964631435.1 uncultured archaeon
ATAATCTCTTGAGCCTCCTTCGTGCATATGAATAGGTGATCTCTAACTACCTTCACACCCTTTATCTTCCTCACAAATTCGGACAGCTCATAGATGTTCACGCTGTCCGATATATTTCTCCCGCAATGGCATATGTAAACCCCGATCTTCATGTTCCCAATAAATTAGGATCGCAACCTTAAAAAATTTGTCCAAAAGTCAATATTTAATCATGCATACTATCTCGTATTTGTTATTTCTTATATAATTAATCATACATTTTTTTGTGGAAAAAAGCTAATAAATAATAGTGATCAATTGTTAGTTATGGCTGCGTGGGAGGTAGTTTTACTCGTCGGTATGATCTTCTACGGATCCTCTCTGTTCTATTTGCTAAGGGAGTAATCCCTTTAAGAATTTTTTTAACTACTTTCGGGATAGCTGATGCTACCTCGTTTGATAGCTTAATGCCCTCATCTATATTTCCAACCTGAACGCCTATGAAAGTAATCCTTGGTAAATACTCTACGGTTTTTAGAATCTTAATGAGATTGAATACGTCAAAATCGTGAGATGAGATTACATTTATATCCTTCTTTTTCAGAACATCATCTATCTTAAGTTTAAAAACTCTTCCAGGTCTCTTTCCGAAATCGACCGCATCGACAATAATGATTCTGCTATAATCACTAAAAAAATTAATTAATTGGAAGCTAAGGGTTGAACCGTCGAATATATCAACGCTGCGAGGCAACTTAACCTTTCTCAGCTCTTCTACAACCTTTACGCCCACTCCATCGTCTCCCATCAGGATGTTACCTACTCCCAACACTAATACTCTCTTCCGCAACTCTTTCCCTCCTTATTCCTGTGATCATCGATGCGAGAGTTCCGAATATCGTTGCAGCATACGCATGCAAGAACATAACGACTGCGAAGAGGAACATTATAAATCGATGGAGTGCTCTGATGAATATGTATCCGTTCTTGCATCCGAAGATCGTTCCTATTTTACCTGCAAAACTTATCAAAGGTGCGAAGAAGTTTGTGTAATACAGAGCTAAGCCCGTCAAGCCTATAAGGATAGTTAATATCAGATACGTCCACCAAACCAAAACCTGACTCGGAATGACTTTCTCAACGTATTCCCTTCTCTTAGGATCGTAAGCTCTTGGATCATCAACGTGATCCCCTTTGATCCATGCTATCGCCTCTTCGATAACGAATTTTGTGCTGTAAGGTATCCTTCCGGGATTTAGCCATTTCCACTCTTCTCTGAGACTGAAATATATGAATAAAGCCCAGAGTGCCCCGAAGATGAATCCGAGCCTGATATGGAGTGCAAAAGCATCATCGAATATTGGATTGATTAAGCCGGCAAGCTGCATCCCTGTTAATCCCATGAATATGCCGGAGATCACTATTCCCCAGTGGCAGCTTCTCACGAATTTCGAATGCCTCTTAACATTAACATACTTCATAAACACTCACCTCACAACATGAACTGCACACGCTATGCACGGATCGAAACTTCTCACAATTGTGAGAGCTAAGGATGTATTGTATTTGGCACCGTTAACAGGTTCCATGTTCAGTTCGGCAAGTCCTAACGGCTTTAGAGCTGTTGCCAAAGCGTCTCCCCAGCTGACCTTTGCACTAATTCCGAGTGGAGTTAAATCTACGTTCTTCTCAGGATATATAGCGTTACATATCTGCGGAACGCTCAAATTTTTCGGCAACCAAGTTCCGACTAAAGCCGTCTCAACCGGCCCAGGTTGCCCGTAGTCATCTCTCGGACTTAGATTCCATGTGCTTGGAACGACGCATTGGTAATTAGCTATTTTCTTCCCTTTTATTTTCAAGTAGTGGAGCAAAGCGCCTCTCGCAGCTTCCCAGAGACCGAAACCTTCGCCTTCGTTCGGAACGTTTTTGTAATTCGTGATCTTTTGCCCCATGTAGCTCTTAAGCTCCTCAATCCATTCGAACATTTTATTTGCTATTAGAAGCGTTAAAGCTACTCTTGCCGCAACTCTGTCTATGACAGAACCTTTCGGATTTAAAACGCTGTATTCGAAATAACCGTAATCTTTTTCATTAACAGGGTTGTGAATCGGTATCTTCCATTTCATTCCGAATGTGTTTATCATCCTCGCGAGGGGACCAACTTCGTAAACCTTGCCATCGTATCTCGGTGCTTTAATCCATGAATAAGCTCCCGCTTTATTTTTATCTGGATGCGGGGCATTTTCGTCTCTCGGATTTAAGCCACTCTTGTTATCATACCATGAGTATTTTACGAATTCAGCAATCTTGTTCAGGTCGAAGTCGTGCTGTGTCCCATCCCACGCTCCTGCATAGATCAAAGCACTCTTCCTCCTTCCGGGAGAGTGCAGCACGGATAGCCAATCATCGTAATTTTCGGGATCGGGAAATACACCGTAGCTTAAGAAGTTGCCAGTCGAGGCTCCGAGGTCTTGCAATCCTGAGAAGTTTATGTCAAGGAGTTCACTCACAGCCTCGCCTATATGCTTATTCGCCGCCAAGAGATTTTTGAAGTCTCGAATCATAACGGTCGCAACCCACTCCCATATTTCCTGCATTCTTGCGAGTGTGGATGCTATTCTGTCCGCTGTTGGCTTTACAGTCATTCCTCCCGGATATTCGCTCTGATGATGTGGAAACTTGCCGCCCCATAAGGCGACGATCTCATTTGCTTTCCTTTGTATATCGAGAGCCTGAGCGTAGCTCCTGCCGAGAGCGAGCTTAGCTATTCCAGCTTTTCCGAGTACCGGAGGAACCATCGGAGGATACTTCGCAAGTATTCCAAGTTCTGGGCCGATGAGGATGTAAGTGTGGATTATGTGATCGTAGATAAAGTAAGCTCCGTGAAGGATGTTTCTTATTAGAATCGCTAAAGGCGTTGGCTTGACATTAAATGCCGCTTCGATAGCCTGAATTGATGCCTCGCCATGCGGTGCGGGACAAACCCCACATATTCTTTGCGTAAGTATCCATGCATCTCTCGGATCCCTTCCTCTCAATATTATCTCCCATCCTCTGAAGAGCGTTCCGCTGCAGTAAGCTTTATCTACGACAGTCCAAGTGCCTGTCGGTGTTTTTATATCCTTAGGTTTCATCTCAACTCTTAAATGCCCTTCAATCCTCGTAACGGGGTCTATTACGACGTTACTCATTCTCATCACCTTTCTTTCCCCTCATACTTCTACGAACAGCATGAATAGCGATTCCGGCAATTGTTGCTCCGACGAGTCCGTAACCGAATGATGTCGGATCCATTCCTGCGATAGTCGGGATGGATGGGATTTCCTTGTAAAACGGGGAGAACTTATCAGGCCATCCCGGCTCGGAGCATCCGACACATGGTGCACCAGCTTCGACGCAGTAACTCGTTCCGCTATTCCACTTCCTCAGCGGACAGTCCGTCCAAGTTACTGGCCCTTTACATCCGAGTTTGTATCTGCATCCTTCTCCCTCTCCGGGGATCTCTATGAATTTGCCCCTATCGTAATAAGGTCTGTATGGACATAGCTCCTCATGCATATTCTTTCCGAAAAATATCTTCGGTCTTCCGTATTTGTCAAGCTCAGGAAATACACCCATTATCAGCGCTGAAAGAGCTATGACAACATGCTCTCCATTAACGGGGCAACATGGTATGTTAATCACAGTCTTATTTAGCCCAATCTCTCTGAGAAAATCTGAGACACCTTTAGCATTTGTGGGATTCGGATTTGCAGAAGGGATACCTCCGAAGGTTGCACATTGTCCAACAGCAATTATGTGATCAGCCACCTTAGCAGCATCTGCGACGTGATCGCTGAAGTCTTTTCCTGCGATCGTGCAAAATCCCTTGCCTTGAACAGCTCCCTCAACAACGAGAATTCTTTTGCCTTTGCTTCCATTTTTCCATCTCTCCTTAAGCTCTTCAGCAAGCGTTCCAGAGGCGGGATCGATTGTTTCCATGTAATCCGGCAGAGCTATCGGCAATCCGGAATTTCCGACTGTTATCTCAGTGAGAATCTGTATCAAGTCCGGATGGGATACCTGTGCAAAGGAAATCGTGCATCCCGAACAGGAGGCACCGTTCAGCCAGCATATATGCCAGTAGTCCTTGACTTCCTCAATCGCTCTGACGATCTCTCCTTCGTATGTAGATAGGAATGCCGTTGCTCCCATCGCTGCAACAAGCTTCATAAAGTTCCTTCTCGTCAATCGGGGCATGATTTCACCCGAACTGTTTTTAATATTTAGTAATTAAGATTCTTTAAAAGATTTTTTAGCATTATAATTGCATGATATAAAATATTTTTAAGAAAATGTATGAAATAAAATGCATTTTATTTTGTCATTTCTTCGATTATTTTTTTAATATACTTCGCAATCCTCTCCCCCTTCTCAGTCAGTTTTATCACCTTTGTTCTCCCGTTAACCAAGCAATTTACAAGCCCTGCATCTTCAAATTTCTTTACTATAAGCCAGACGTAGCTATGAGAACTGTTAACCCTGCTTGCTATGTATTGAATGTAAACGTGCTTTCCCTTG
>CAZVXC010000040.1:0-9271 GCA_964631435.1 uncultured archaeon
TCATATAATCGAGAGAGCCAAATTCTATCAATTGCAAAACGCTGAACGGTGTCTCGTTGAATTTTCTGATCGTGAAGTTGCTACCGTTCTTACTTATATCGTTGCCGAAAACTATGTTAATTCTGCTTCCGTCTGGTAACGTGGCATCAACGATCGGGTCTTTGTATGTAACAGGCTTCCCAATCCTTTCGGCAAGCTTTATTATGAACTTATTTAAAGTCTCCTCATCTCTGAATTCTATAACGCTCTTTAAACCCTTGAAAATCTTGTGTTCAATGAATATAGGCCCAAGACCGCTACACGAAATATCTTCGATATACTTATCCCTGATGTAAGGTTCAAGAACACCTAAGCCTATCTTATCTCTAATCAAAGCGTATTCCAGAGCCTTATATTGCTGTGGGGTAACGTGAATCTTCCCGTTGAATCTATTTTTCCCGTTACCGTTAAAAAATGGTAAATGAAAGCTGAATCTCGGCTTCGGCAGTAATCTCAGTTCAGCTTTAACATCAGCCTTGAATTCTTGCGCCTCAGCCGCTTCGTATGGCTTAACTATCTCGCATATCTCCTTTAATGCATCCTTCAATATCCTCGCCTTCTCCTCATTGTCCTCTGGGTCGAAGCTCAGGTCTGCGATATAATCAACAAGCCTTAGCTCAACTTCCCTTAACAAATCTTCGACACCCGTTAGCAATGTCGGCTCTACTGGGATGTAATAGTTCCTGACGTCATTCTTGTCTGGATATACATGGATGTAAATCTGATCGTCCGCAGGATAAATCAGATTCGGATTTTCAAGATCTCCGTGCTTTTTCCTGTCAAGTTTAGGAACGAATTTCGGTATTCCGACTTTATCGATAGGGAGTATGTGCAGATATTCGAGCAGATGGAGATTTTTCTCCACTTCTTTTTTCATTTTGCTCGGCAACAGCCTGTATATCCCGCAGCTGCGTAGATTAGTGTGATCGTGTTCCTCTTCAAGCATTCTCGGCTCGAAAGGGAAATTCGCAATGACCCCTTGTTTTAGCTCTTTGGGTTTGAAGCTGAAATCGATCTTGTCAAACATGTGTATCACCTCATCATAGTGATAGTTATTATTGTTAGTATATTTTGTATCTGCAAAAGACTATATATCTCTTTCGCTCACTTTCACGCTCTCGCCTCCGAAACCGGGATTATTTTAAGTCCAAATCCCGGATGGACTTCGAAGCTCACTATGTTTCCTGTAGTCTTCTTAGCACCTCTTATTTTCGCAACTTCAAGGACGCATACATATCTCTCGCCCACCTGCTCTTTCCTTAGGAAGAGATGGCAATCGCATGCCGATCTTATTCTGACCAACGTATCCTCTTTGAATGCATGCTGATGCAAAGTTATCAGAATCGTTTTACCGCTATCTGCCAAGTTCTTCAGCTTTGTTAGGAATTCGAGGACATCATCTTCGGTAGAATATGTTGTGAACATTGTTAGGGAATCGATGATTATGACGTTCTCCCTTATCGTTTTTATGTGATTCGACATGAGATTGAGAATCCTCTTCATCTGCTCCGTGCTCCATTCGATACCTTCTATGTGAACAGGAAATATTCTCAGATATCCGAAAGCGTAGAAATCTGATACATCGAGGCTGAGAGACTCCATTTGCTTTAACAGGCTTTTTATCGTGTTCTCGGTAGTGTAATATGCTACGTTGTAACCGTTCATCAGCCCGCCATAAACAAACTGCTGGCAGAGAACACTTTTCCCAGTATCATTTTCCCCTTCTATCAGTGTTAGGGAACCTAGGGGGATTCCTCCACCGAGCCTTTTATCTATCTCACTATTTCCGCTCGTCAATATATTCTTCTTTGCTTCATCCTCAAAATCGTCTATCATCTTCTCACCTCATCCGACTGTAAACCCATAACTATCGCATACTGCATTCGGCGTGCAGAGAAGAAAGACGTATGTTCCGTTGTCTAATGTTACGCTAACGGTAACCTCTGCAGTCTCGTATGGATCGAATATTCCGGGATTTATAAGCTCATTTACAATCGTATAATTCGCTGATTCGAAGTATTTTATAACTTCCGTTCCATTTGTAGTTTTACCGTATATAAAAGCATCGAACTCGCTGAAACCTTTGAATCTCTCGTTTCCTGTATTTTTGAAATACGCTTGAAGTTCGCCGTTGTTATATGTAACATTTAGGATCTCTATTGCTGTATTCAGCCTTTTTAATTCAGTTTTAACAGATTCTTTGTATCCATTTATCGCACTCTCAGCTATGGATGTGCTTCCAGAGATGAATGTGTATGCGACGAAGATTATTATCACGGTCGCTATCACCGTTGCAATAACGGTATCGAACCCCATGAGAATCACCTTGAGAACACGTCGCTAACCTTGACACCATTGTATAGGACGAATGTAAGGAGATATTCATTTGACGGCAGACTTACGTTCAGAACTACTTCTAAGGTCTCCCCCTTCTCCCAGTATTTGTCTCCGTCGCCGTTAACAATTCTACACGTTGCAGTGCTCAATGAGAAGTGGTAGGATGCGTTATTGGATATTATGAATATATCACTCATGTTCACAAGGTCGAGCGGTATAACAGTATCTCCCGTATTTTTCAGCCATACCGTTACAGATGTATTGTTTGTCCCGATAAAAATAATATCAATACTTGTCTTCACTCTTTCGTTGAGGTTTTCACTCACTGAGATGTATGATGTTGCAAGGTCTCTTATCGTCGGTATTATCGCCATGCTAACCGTTGAAGCTGCCACTACAGTTGCTATTACGAGGATATATGTAGCTATCACCTCCCTGACCATTCTTATACCTCATCGTTATAACCTTTTGTCGAGTATTAAGCTGAGTAGCTTTGAATCCATGCTCGTATCGTTCGGGTTCATTATCTTATGAAGCTTGTAGAGCTCAAGCAGCATGTCTTCAAAGCCGTCGTTCATTATGATGAGATCAGCGACCTTAGCTACGAAATCCTTAGCTTCAGAGGATATATATCCTGCGGATTCAAATATTTCGAGCATCAGCTTTATTGAGTCTATGCTGTATTTCTCAAGCATACCCTTGACCCATGCCATGATATCAAAGAGGGTCAGTATGTCGTATTTTGTTATCATTTGCTTAGCTATCGATCGCTGATGCTGTTTCTCTTCAACCACTACCTCCGGCATCATACCCGGATCCCCAACCTTTTCTACCACCCCCTCTAATTTTTGCTCACTTACAGGATGAGCGTTAAACATAACATCCTCACCTGCCACGTTTTCCTCATCTTTCCTATTTTCTTCTATCTTATTTTCCTCCTTTTTCTCTTCACCACCATTTTCTTTACCTTCTTCAGGTTCAGGCGGAGGAGGGGGAATTATCTGAACCTGCTGAGGCTGTTGTTGCTGAGGAATCGATATGCTTTCAGCTAATCCTTGCAGATTTTGAAACGGGTTTTCGAGATTGTTCAAAGTTTCACGAATATCCATGAGAAGTCTCTTAATCGATCCCTTAAGGACATCAAGCTCCTTTTCGATCTTACTGAGCTTTCCTTCTGGCGTATCTGCTTCGGCCTTGCTCAGTATCTCATCAATAGCATTCTGATCCAAGTTTTCCGCCATTTTATCACCCTAAAAAATAAAAATAGGGTAAATCTTTTTACATCACTGGAGCAGCACCATTGTTGGGTCGATTGTTGGCGGAACTTTGAGTTCGATCGGATACGTTGCACCCATTGGCGGTTTGAGTTCAATTAAGAAGACTTCGTTTGGTTGCAGGGCGACATCCTTTATGCTAGGCGTTGAGTTAAAACCAAAATCTTGGTAGTGATCTTCTACGTAGTTGTATATTGCTGAGAGGTTTATGTATATCTGCGCCTTTTCAAATTCTTCTAAGTAGTTATCGGCTCCTGATGGATTACCCGGATCGTTTACATTTGTAACCCAGAACACACCGTATGTTGTTTCAGTGGCACTCTTTTTCAAGTCATCGATAGTCGGGGACATATTGTATTTGAGGTCAACATACCAACCGTGCTTCGGACTTGAGACCGTGATTACGGTCTTGTTGAGATCGATGGATGATGCACCAGCGGCGAGCTGAATTGTGAATGTTGTCCCGTTAAGATATCCACCTGTTTGGTTACCGTATCCGATTATACTTCCAATTATCTCAACACTCGATGATACCTGCTGGACACCAGTATGGACAACTTCCTGACCTTTTTGAGTTGCGAAGAATCCTGCACTCAGTAGGACGTAACTGAAGACTGCTGCTACAGTAATGAATGCAATCAGTGTGATAGCTGCTTCAAGACCTGTGAAACCCTTCTTATCTCTAAATAACCTTATCAACACTCGTATCACCCCCTTAGACCCATGTTAAGTTCGTCAAGCTCGGGGGAATGTGCTTGTTAATTATGAGCGATGCACCTATGGATGGCTTGAGTTCAATCGTTATATCGTCGTTGGTCTTTGGAAGTTGTATACTACCATTACCATAATTTGGATTCTCTTTAATAGCTGTCATATTGATGATAATCTTGTATTTCTCGTTCTTTTCGAGTAGATTATCGAATGTTTTGCCATCTGTGAATACGATACCATCGTAGGTCCATGGTTTGTTTATGTCGGTTTCGTTGACTGGTATTTTTTCTGATTCGTTAAATGGTATCTGATAGTAGTAATCACCCCATCTAATCGCCAGAACAGTCTCGTTTAAGTCAACAGGTGTTCCGCCTGCTGTTAGTGTTACGTAGAAAAATATTTTCTTCACATCACCGTTAGACCCTGTTTTGTTTGCTATCAAGTAAATATACTGCCCATCAAGCTCAAGGGCACTACTTGCTTGTTTAACACCCGTGTCAACACTTTGCTTACCCTTCTGTGCTGTGAAGAATCCCGCTCCGAGCATGACGTAGCTGAACACTGCTGCCACTGTAACGAAAGCTATCAGCACGATTGCCGCTTCTAATCCCGTGAAACCCTTTCCGTCCGTTATTAATTTTCTAAATACACCCCTTCTCACACACCTCACCTCTTAGCCTGTCCCTTTATTCTCGTCCCATACTATCTTACCTGACAGATGATATAAATATCTTTTTTAGTTTGTTGAAATTGTATTTTTTTAAGTTGAAATTCCTGCAATTGAATTTCAAAATTGAAAGTTACAATACAGAGACTACAAATAAGCAAAATTTCTGAGAATAGGAATATGTCAAACAGAGTTATCAAAATTATGTATTCTCTTTAAGAGTGGAAATGAGCTTCTCAAACTCCTGCAGTATCGTTATAAGATTTCTGCCAATATCCGTTATCACGTATGCTTCATCTTCCTTCCTTATTATGTTCAGGTTTATCAGGTCTTTCAAATGCCTTCCAAGCACTCCGGGATTTAGTCTCGTTTCAAACATTATCTGAGAGAACCTCTTCGGTGTTCTCTCCAAACAGAAGAGAATTTCGCTGACACCCTTCTTTGATATCACTTTAAGCACTTTCTGGATGTCGTCGTGCATTTTTTCTTCAAAGAGCAGATGATATCTCAGCATTCTCTCACCTCCTCTTTGTTATTACTATCATTATCATAATATTTAAGCCTTTCGGAATGTTTAATCAAGATAAACAAAAGATTTAAATATGGTTGAAGAAGCGGCGTAATGCCAGCTGGGATGGCAATGCTGTTCAAAGCCGCAAGAAGGGAGTAGTTAGGGCAGCATCAACCTTTATATATCTATGCATGATATCAGAGCTTATGAGCCTTAAATTCTGGATAGGCGTTGCTGTCTATTTACTCTTCTTAGTCTCTATAATAATCGGAAGCGTGATAGTCAAAGAAAAATTTGGAATCGATTTGGTCTGTCCGGCATTATTCAGCGTTGTTCTTTTAGTATTCCTGTTCTTAATTCTGATCGGATACAGAAGCAACCAAAGGTTGAATAAGAATGAGATGAGGAGAGCTATTGCAGGTAGCATGATCATCGCAATTGTTGCAATTCTGTTTTTCAGCGTCCAGCTCGACAAGGAGCTGTTAACGTTCTTCTTAGGAGTTATATCCACTGTCATCGGCTTTTATTTCGGATACAGAAAGACCGAAAAAGATTTCAGCGATGTTCCGACGAAAGATGAAGTCGAAAACGTTATCGAAATTTTGAAAGAGGATAAAGCGTATAGGGATGTTGCGAATGACGTTGTTAGAAGAGCTATAAAATTCTGGGGAGCTTTGGATGACGAAACGAAAGCTAAGGTCAAAGAGTTGCTTAAGCTGTTGAGTGGTTAATTGCTTTCAGGTAATTAAACTTCGCATCAACAATTTTCACCTTCCTGAATTCCCCTATGCTCCCTTTATCAATGATCACCGGTCTGTAAGAGTTCGTTCTTGAAAGAAACGTTCCATTCTTCCCGTATTTTGTTATAAGGACATTCTCAACTCTGCCGATGAATTTAATGTTGTTCCTTAAGCCGATCTCCTTCGAAAGCTCTGTCAGCTTTCTGCTTCTCTCTTTCTTAATCCAATCAGGAATGTCTTTCATTTTCGCCGCCGGCGTCCCCTTTCTTGCGGAGAACCTCGTTATATTCACTATGTCCGGCTTAACTTCTCTTATCAGCTCATAACTCTTCCAGAAGCTTTCCTCATTCTCTGTTGGGAAGCCAACTATTATGTCCGTTGACAGAACAACGTCGTCAAAGCTCTTTCTGAAAGCATTTACGACCTCCAAGAAGTCTTCAACGCTGTAATCCCTCCTCATATCCTCAAGAACCTTATTATCTCCACTTTGAACTGGAATGTGGACGAATTTAAAGATTTTATCGCTTGAAAAAGCGTTGATGAGATCATCGATTATTCTTAAGGCGTGATTCGGATTCATCATACCGACTCTAACTCTAAACTCCCCTTCGATATCTGAAATTCTTTCCAAGAGGTCTGCGAGGGTAAAACCTCTATCCAATCCGTAAGCACCAGTATCTTGGGAGGTCAGTTGAATTTCCTTAAATCCCCTTTTTACGGCATCTTCGACCTCTTTAACTACGTTCTCCAAAGAAAAGCTCCTGAGCCTTCCTCTTGCAATTTTAGTTGCACAATAACTGCATCTTCCTAAGCATCCTTCAGATATCGCTACTATCGCTATAGTATTCTCATTTAATCTCCTTTTCAAATTGTAAAGGCAGGCTTTGTCTATCCTGTTGAATTCAAGTAATTCTACCCTCTTCCCGGATAAAACTTCATTTACAAC
This sequence comes from uncultured archaeon, assembly GCA_964631435.1. Taxonomy (GTDB): domain Archaea; phylum Halobacteriota; class Archaeoglobi; order Archaeoglobales; family Archaeoglobaceae; genus Geoglobus. The sequence continues at coordinate 7,226 of CAZVXC010000040.1, forward strand.
GTAATCCATTCTATGGATGTTGTCCGGGCTAACGATTGCATCGCAAATCTCAGCTACCTCCTTCTTCGCTATTCTCGTCAAGCATCCCGCTGCTATAACGATCTTACCGCTCTCTTTCAGCTCTCTTATCCTACGCAGGATTTTTCTTTCGGTATGCTCTATAACCCCGCATGTATTGACAACGATTATATCAGCATCCTCGCTATTCTGAGCTATCCCGAATTTTCTGCTCAAAATTCCCCTTATTATATCCGAATCCGCCTGATTTGCCGTGCATCCGTATGTCTCTATGTAAACGTTCATCTTAATCAATCGGCGATGGCTGAATAAATATTTTTAACTTCTTACCGCTAAGCTTTGCAAAGCTTATAACTTGATCGTAACCCATACGCTCCTTGCACAAGTAATTCACTTCTTACGATTTATTACCTCAAGCAACCTCCAGCAGAGCAAGAGCTTCGCAATTTCGATTGCATTAACGTATCTCTCCTCGTAACTCAGCAGTTCATCCGCTCCAATCTCTCTTCTCAAATTGTCGAGCAAAGATTTGAATATCTCTGTATTCATGAAACCGTCTATGTCTATGAAGCTCGCTGGTTTTGAATAGTAGTAATCTGAGAAGAACTCGATGGCAAAATCTCTTTCGCTCGCTCTAACTAAGCTTGAGAGGTCGATGCTTAGATTTATGCTCTCAGCGGGTATTGTTTCATCTTTCTTTATTATCAATCTCACTCTGTAAACCTCCCTGAACTCCTCCTCTTCGAGGAGATAATGGATTCTTTCCAAGCTCTGCAGAGATGTCGGGTAGATTTTTATCACTATATCCGCATAAATCTTTTGGAAGTCTATGTATCTCTTGTAGTCCGGCTCTCTACGTATTATTTCCTCTATGACCTTTTCTTTGCTGTATCCTCTTTCTATAACATCTCTCTTAATCTTCCATCTCCTTTTCACGTATCTCGCAGGATCAACGAATACCTTGAAATCGAGGTAATCTCTGAGGCCGTCGTAGAGCGTATGCAAACCTTCGACGATTATTATAGGCGTCGGCTCAAATGTTGTCCATGGACCAAAGCTTCCCGTTCTATGGTCGTAAGTCGGTTTTTTAATTGGATTCCCCTTCTTTAATTCCCTCAGATGAGTTTCTATCAGCTTCAAATTATTTGCGTCCGGGTTTAGAGGTGTTATATTTATCTTCTCTCTCGTTTCTCTATCGTAAAGATGGTAATCGTCCAAGCTTATCGTGCTTACAATGTCTTCACCTATAAGGCTTCTTATAGCGTTTCCAAAAGTCGTCTTCCCTGAACCGCTATCTCCGGCTATACCGACTATAAAAACCTTTCCCGAATCTTTCAACCTATCTCTAAATGACATCCTAATTTCCTCCGATTCTTACTCAAAGATTCTCAGCTTAGCTATGTCCTCTTTTATGGTTGCCTGAATTCCGACATTCTTAAAAAGTTCTTCCAAAAAGATTTTTATGAAGTCCTTAGTAGCGTCGCTTCCTAAGATAAGGGTGAATTCACCTACATTCGTTTTGTTTATTCTGAAAAAATTGCATGTTTCAAGTCTTTTTAGAATGTATTCGATTGATTTTCCTTTGAATTGTTCTGCATGACTCCTCGCCACTTCACGATGCAATTCCCAGAACTTGTCTTTTTCTGGATGAGATTCTATAAGTCTCAAAAAAGCGATCCAATGATCTATATCTAAGATCACATGCTCTCCCTCAGAGAGCATTTCAATATATGTCTTGATTTTCTCACAATCATATTTTTCGAGATAGCGATATCCGTAATAAAATTTCAATGCCCGCCTAATTATCTCACTTTGAGATGATTTTAGCTCTTTTTTTAATGAATCGAATATTTCGTAGCTTTCATCATCAAGAGCGACAGTTATCCTGATCGGATTTTTCATACCCAAATATTGTTGAAATAGATTTAAAAGTTTTTGTTGGAACTTCAGAATCTATTAACGATCCATTCTGAATATTAAAAACTTTTTAACCAAAATTCTTCGCGAACGCATTGGTTTTCGTAATCT
>CAZVXC010000041.1:0-7931 GCA_964631435.1 uncultured archaeon
TTCGATTGGAATGGCTGCCACAACCTTAAGCCTCTTCGTGTTCTCTGGAATTAATTCAACAACTCCGATGAATCTTATTATCGCAAATCTCATGCTTCTCGGCTTTGGCATGGGCTTGTTCGCCTCTCCAAACACGAATGCGATAATGAGTTCTGTCGAAAGAAGACTCTACGGAGTAGCGTCAGCAATAGTGGCAACGATGCGTTTGATAGGGCAGGTTTTAAGTATAGCTTTAGCCATGTTCGTCTTTCTAATTATCATGGGCAGGGTAGAGATTACTGCCGAATACTACTCCCTCTTCGTCCAATCAGCAAGGACAGCTTTCATGCTTTTCGCAATTATCTGCTTCTTCGGAATCTTCGCATCACTAGGGAGGGGGAAGATTAGAGAATGATTTCATTTATATTTACGTAAGGGTATTTCAGCATGGAAGCGAGGTTAGACATTTACTCAGAGCGTAAAGCTCTGGGATCATACTCTCTTCGACAGCACAAATGCACTATCCCTTCGTTAATGAGTGGGCTACAAAAAGAAGATTTGTTCGAAATGTTCGAGCCTATCTTATCCATCAACCTTTTGCGTATCTTTTCGCTTTCGCAATGGGATGATAAATTGGCATTACCATCAACAGATATACAAAACAAGAACATATCACAAAGGTGTTAAGTGAAAGCTTACAAAAGGATAAAGGATTAATCTTTTCTACGCTTCTTTACCAATCTACTATAATACTCCAACGGATGCTTAACACCACAATCTGCTACGCAATTATGATAAGTTTTCATAGTCGAACATGAGGGAACATCGTATTCTTTCCCTCCACCCCTCTTTCCGGCTATATGCTCAACCTGATATCTCGTTTTTTCCTCATCGAAGTCGGGTGCGTTTCTGAATATTGAGACCACATCATCGACGCTGTAGCCCAAGTTTAGCATAAAACTCGTTATCGCAAATCTTGCGGTATGAGTAACATTCTCCCCGGCATTTAAATCTGCAAGAATCTTTTTCATGCACGGGGGAAAGAAATCTATGTTCCTAATCCCCTTAGGCCTGTATTTCCTCCTTTTCAGTTCAAATTTAGCAATTATGCCTTTCAGCTCATCCAGTCCTCTCAGCTCTAATTGCGTTTTTCTGAAAAAAAGCTCTCTCATACTTTCTTCAACGATTCTGTAAAATTCCCTTAAGCTAAGTTCGACAAAACCTCTTTTGAGATTCCTGTTGTATAATTTCCACTCTTCCGCATTTATCTTTGAAGACGCTTTGAGATAATCGCTGACATGGACGAATACGTCTTTTTCATTTCTCTTCATTTTGATACCGAAATTCGCAGCAATTATCTCCGGCAATTTTTCGCTTCTATCGTTCTCCATAGCGATTCTATAGCTTCTTGCGAGAGATATCGCAAATTTCCTTCTTACGGCATCGTCAAAGTCCGAAACGGCAGCTTTCATCAATATGTAGGTATAGACAGCCAGTTTAGCCTTCGCTTCAAGCTCTTTACGTGAGCCAATCGGATAATCGCATCTTTCAAAACAATCCCCGCAGAGATCGCATTTCTGCCAATCCCTTTCTTTCCCTATCGCATTCTTTTTGCAAAACGCTCTACAACTCTTATCGCAGACATCGCAATAAAACGGCTTTTTCTCGACCTTAACTTCGTATTTGCCGAAAAATATGTCTTCAAGAGACTTTTTAGCCAAGCTGATAGCCTCTTCGTATATGTAACCGTATTCGATATCGAAAGATTTAGCGGGCTTTAGGAAAGGATAATCGGAAATAAATTGTAGCAGAGCTATCATTCAGCCTCGATACGAGGAGCTAAAATGTATTCGACATTCGCCTTCCCGTCCGCAACTTCAAAAACGAGCCTTACGGGATAATTTGTTCCCAAGTAGATAGTTAATAAGTCCCCGGCAGATGCGACTTTCACAAATTCCTTGAGATACTCTAAGCTGAACATGCTCCTCGCTTCGGCTTTGTTAAACTCTATCAACTCGGCATCGCTCATGTGGAACGTAATCTTATCTATATCACCCTCAGCTTCGATGTAAAATCCGCTGTCATCGCTTCTGAATACGACGTGATCACTTATCTTATCCGCAGCACTTATAGCCTTCTTAAATTCTCCCGCATCCAGAACTATCTTTGCCGGCAGATCGAGCTTGGGTATCTTAGGCTCTCTTCTTATCGCAGAGGGGTCGATTAAGGCTACGCTGTATTCAACGCTTCCGAACTTAACTTTCAGTTTCGACTCGTCCTCTATCTGTAATTCAACAAGCTCATTCTTCTTTATACTCTTCGCAATATCGTATATCCTGTTCACATCAACACCGATCACACTCTCCTCATCGATGCTAAAAGCTTCCAAGTTTTCCTTAGCGACATCGACTATAACCATCGCAACATTTGCTGGATCAACAGCTCTCGAATGCAAACCCTCATTTTTGAAATGCCATCTTGCTTCGCTAACCAAAGCGACCATAGCTCTTGTAATAGCTTTAAGGACGTTCCCATCCATGATTACATCAATCATGACCATCACCAACTTGAAATAATTTGGCAAAATATTATTTATATTTTTCTTTAAATTCAATCTTAACAGCTTTCCTCCCTTTCCAGTATGAAGGGTAAATTCCCCTATCCATTATCACCCGCAAAGTCTCAGCAACAATTCCCCTTTTAGCATTCAGCATATCTTCAGCGTTCATTAATGCTTTCGCTATTGCAACGATTTCATTTTTAAGTGTGAAAAGAGCTATAACATCTCCCTTCTTTATGCTTTTCTCGATATAATGAATTCCGAGCGCAGTTAAAGGGGCACCATGACATATAGCATCAACAGCGGTATCCTTGATAATTACCTTCTTCATAGCCTTCGCAGCCTCCTCCATAGGCATTATTATCTCTCTTAGATACTTCTCAATACCTTCTTCTTTCCACAGGATGTATGCGTCAAGCAAATCGTGGAGTGTGTAAGCTCTGCTCTCATCGAATATACCTGTTCTGATCCTTCTAAGCTCTTGCATATGCGCTCCAACGCCTAAGATTTCGCCTATATCTACGCAGAGCTTCCTTATGTATGTCCCAGCCTCACACGAAACTCTGAACAAAACGTTTCTGCCTTCGATTTCCAGAATCTCTATATCTTTTATCTCTCTAATCCTCAATCTCTTCTTTACAGCGGACTTAAGAGGCGGACGCTGATATATTCTGCCCACGAACATCTTCATAACTCTCTCAATCTCGTTCCTTCTTACATCTCCGTGCAGATGCATTAACGCCACATACTCCTTCTCAGATTCTTGCAGATACTTAACGAGCTTCGTTGAATGCTCGATCATTATAGGCAAAACCCCCGTAACTCGAGGATCTAAGGTTCCGGTATGCCCAGTCTTTTTCACCTCAAGAATTTTCCTGACCCAGACGACGATTTCATGACTGCTCGGCCCCATCGGTTTGTCTATGCATACCATCCCCTTCCTTATGTATTCTCTCATCTCCCTTTTGTATGGATATGTCCCGAATTCACTCGGATATCCTTCCTCTTTAACAAAAAATAAATCTTCGAAGTTCTTCTTCCTTATTATCTCTCCCTTCATCTCTTTATCAACTCTACTGCTTTGAGAATTATCTCTACGATCTGATCTGCATCAAACCTTCCAGAATTTATCATCAGATGGTATATCTCTTTGTCCTCAACATCTATTCCATATATCTTCAGATATCTGCTTTTCTCGCTCTCCTCTCTAAGCTTTGTTTCCCTTCTTACGACTTCTATCGGCTTTTTCTCTCTCTTTGCAATTCTTTCGTATCTTATATCCCGATTGCAGTATATCCATATTTTGAGTTCAGCATCAACCATCCATCCGGATAACCTTCCTTCAACGATTACATTTTCATACTTCAAAGCAAGCTCTTTCTGCTTTTTGTCAATGAGGTTGTCTATGCTCATATCCTTTTCAGCGAGTTTGCTGAACTCTTCAAGCGTCATTCCCTTTTCCATTGCGAGCTGCCTGAATACTTCTCCCGCTGATATGAATTTGAATCCGAGCCTTTCAGCAAGCTTTTTCGCAACCGTCGTTGTCCCACTTCCGGGGGGGCCGGATATTGTGATTCTCATTTAGAATCCCACTTTCAGGATTTTCCTCATAACTTGACCGAATGCGATTGAATTGAACATATACCACCATATCCACCATGGGAAAATTAGATAGAGATGGGCGACATGAATTTTCCCCGCAAACGGGACTGTAACTGTTGGATTCAGATGAGAGATGTTGTATAGCCACATAAATATCGGAATTGTTACAACGACTGTATAGAACATAGGATTGAACTGCATGCTGAAAAGCTCTCCCTGTAGCATCTTTATCTCTTCTTTCTTCGCCTCAAGCCTCTTTAGCTTCTCCTGATTGTTCTTCTTTAGAGCTTCCGTGTATTCCTTATTGAAATCCATAACCCTCTTCTGAATATCTTTAAGCCTTTTGTAATCCACCGTCAGCTTTTGTATAATCGTGCTGTATAAACCTGTTATTACGGCGAGTATTATCACAGTTATAAGAAAACCCAACTCGTAGTAAAGTGGATTAAGAATGGGATTCAATAAATTGCCTAAGGCAACTCTGAAATCCTTGCTTATAAAAATCCCAACAAAAAACAGAATTCCTACAGCTCTTACAACGTTTTTTATCACATCCCTCATCACTCTTCACCTAGAATCTTTCTTATCATCGGATGCATCTCTGTTAGCTGCTCTCTCGTTAAATCCTCATAGAACTGATATGCTATGCTTACAGCTAAGAGTAAACCGGTTCCGCTCACATTGCCTATCGTTCCAAGCATATTCGCAATCAGAGTTAAGATACCTATTGCCGCACCGCCGAGAATTGTAACCTTCGGTATGTATCTCTGAAGGATTTTCTCTAATACTTGCGGCGATCTTCTGAACCCCGGAATTTGCATTCCGCTCTTTGCTATCTGTTTTGCAACCGTTTTCGCGTCCATCCCGCTTGTTTCAACCCAGAAGATAGCGAACAGAATACCGCCTACGATGAGAATTGTTGCATCAATTAGAAGATGTAAATTAATCATCCAATCTGGGAGTTCAGCGAAATACGGATTCGATTTGACTAAGGAGGGAACCCAATTGTAAGGACTTCTAACTGGCGATAGGAGATACATTATCCCGCTTATCGGCGTCGGGCCGACGTATTCTCCTAAGAATGTTATTCCCTTTTTGTAAAGAAGCAATCCGAATATCTGAATGTTAGCCTGCAGGGCTCTAACGAATATCATCGGAAGAACGCTCGCATATATGAGTTTCAGCGGGAATCTACCTCTCGCCCCTCTGACGGCTGCATGTGCCAATGGAATCTCAACCCTCGTTCCCTCCGCATAGACGACGAGCAGAATTATTATGATTGTCGTTATTATCGCAAGAATACCACCGTCTATTAGCAAGAATATTAGACCGCTACCCGTTAATAATTGCCCCGCAGAGTAGTTTTGAGCTATCCAGATCCATCTTGGAATTATTCCGGCAGGCATCTTAGAATTCGGAGGAACAACCCAGTTGAATAAACCAGTAATTATGGATTGGGATATACTCGCTAAGATAAATAGAGACACACCGCTTCCGATACCCCACTTCGAAACTACCTCATCCATATAGACTATGAGAGAACCACCTATGAAAAGCTGAATGAAGATTAGGAAAGATATGAAACTCGGAGAGACACCGAGTTGAGAAGCGATTTCTAAATTTGGCTTTAAAAATCCTCCAAGTATCTGAGGCAGAGCTTCCGCTGCTATCATTACGAAAACCAAAAATCTCTGAAATTCCTGATATACAGCCTGATCGTCTGGATCAGTTAGATCAAGCTTGATTATTCCGGCACCGACGAGCAATTGCAGAATGACGCTTGCTGTAACAATTGGTCCTATACCTAAGGCTAGTATCGAACCGGTTTTGCCCGCGAATAATGCTCTATACTGCTTGAAAATATCGATGGAATGGGGACCCAAACCGAAAACGGGGACATTTGTTAGGACAAAATATAAAATTAGGACTACGAGAGTCCACATGAACTTCTGGTTGAACGGAACATGGCCGGTTGGTCTTTCAACACCGGGTATTCTCTCAAAGTAAGGTCTTAAAGCTCTTAATGCTTGATCGACCGCATTCTGCTCCACCTACACACCTCCTACGTCTCGATAACACCGCCAGCTTTTTCAACCTTTTCAATCGCTTTAGCTGTTGCGCTTTCAACGATCACATGCAATTTTTTGTCAACGTTTCCTCCGCCGAGAAGCTTGGAATACCCTATTTTCGATAGATCAATCTTATAGGCGTCTCCTTCTTTTTCCGCCAAGCCGACATCAACAAGTCTATCTATAATCGTGCATAAATCTCCGACGTTCAAATTCTTCCTCGACTTAAAGAATCTGTATAAATACTCGTCCAGAATTTCTTTTTCTTTAAGCTCTCTCAATCTGTTCTTAAGCCTCCTTTCGAGGATATTTTCTCTGACAACACATTTTGGTCTTGTAAACCCTCTTTTTCCGATCTGATATAATCCCGCTTTAACGAGCTTGATCGTTCTGAGATACTTATGCTTGAAAACACCGGCATTCCCTCTGCCGCCTCTATGGCCCGCACCTCTCCTCTTCTTATGACTCCCTCCCCCGCACGTCCTTGAACCTCTATACTTCTTAACTTTCTTCTTTGCCATAGAAATCACCTCATCTTATAGATGAGCTTGCTTATCTCTCTCCCATGATATCCGAGATCGCCACCGTATCCGTAATGCCACTTTATGCTCTTCAAACCCCCTCTCGGCGGGTGTAAGCGGAAGACCGGCTTAAGCTCTGGAATGTCTTTAAGGTTCGCTTTTCCTTCAATGACAGCTTTCGCAAAGTCATCTATGCTTTCGTATCCTGTCTTCTCCTTGATATATTCATCCGTAAGTCTTCTGTTCCCTTTAAGCCTTCCTCTGTTTCTTAGCAGAAGTGCTAATGTCTCTGCATCAATCTCGCCGTAAGCGACGTAATCCTTAACGACCTGAAGCATTCCCCTGTATGACGGCGTATCTGGAACGACTACGCAGTGATACCTCTTATGCAACCTCAGATATTTCAGCGTCTCTTTAATTTTTCTATTAACGTTAACGGTCCCTCTGAGCCTTATTACAGCGAACATTAAATCACCTCTTTAAATATACAGTCTGCTTTAACGCTTCGAAAGTAGCCTTAGCGAAATTTATCGTGGTCTTCGTTTGCCCTCTTGTAAAAGTCCACACATCCTTCACTCCCGCAAGCTCAAGAACCTTCTTCGCCGTATCTCCTGCGACCAAGCCCAAGCCTTTGGGACCGGGAATGAGTGTTACTCTCACACTTCCCGCTGAACCTGTAACCTTTGCAGGAATGCTGTGATCTCCGCCGCAACCGCATTCCCATGAACCGCATCCGAGCTGAACTTTAAAAATGTTTATCTTCGCATTCCTTATAGCTTTTTGAATTGCGGGTGCAACCTGACTTGCCTTGCCGACGCCAACGCCGACGTAACCGTTCTTATTACCTACAACCGCAGTAACCCTGAATTTAAGCCTCCTACCGCTGTCTGTCATTCTCTGAACGAGATTAATCTCAAGAACCTCATCTTCTAAATCGGGCAAGAGAACATCCACTATCTCAGGTTCTTTGAGCGGTAATCCGGATGCTATGGCTTCATCTATTGTCTTAATCTTCCCTTCCGCAACGAGCTTCCCCAGCCTTGTTCTCGGAGTCCATTCCATTCAATCACCCCATAATCTTCGATTTTACCTCTTCAAAATGCTCAGGGAGTTCTGAGGGTTTTAACCCTCTTTTCTCGTATTCGCTGAACATTTCGGGATTTTGCTCGTAGTAGCTTGCTATATGCTCACCTCTTATCC
>CAZVXC010000041.1:7941-9125 GCA_964631435.1 uncultured archaeon
GCTTCATCCGGCAGTATCTCTTCGCTATGCGGAATTGCTAAGCCTGCATCTACAGCACCTTTGAGCGTTGCAAAAACCCTTGCACCTTTCGATGGCGTTTTTAAGCCTATATCAAGGACTGCCTCTCTCACACCTTTCTGCAATGCTTTCTTACCTATGAGCAAACCTGTAAGATATGCGGCAGGTGTGTTATTCAAATCTCCCTTCCAGCCGAATTTTTCGAGTTCTTTTGAGTCAGCGTAAGCCACGGTTATATCTCCCTCGCTCCCGTATTCAACGATCTGAGCTATAACCCTTTTATTCGTTATTCTCACAACTAAACGAGGTTTTCTTGAAAGGAGAAGCTTTAATCTCTTTTTATAATTTGTCTTCCCCTCTCTTCTCCTTCTTAGAGGAACCTTATATCTTGCTCCTTTCGCCATTAAATCACCTCAATAGCTCTTCGAGATAAGCGTTAAGATGTGAAACGCTCCTAAACTCCCCACCTTTCGCCTTTCTGTATAGCATTCTGTAAGTTCTGCTATCTATAACCCCGTTCTGCTTAAGCTCCCTCAATCTCCTCCTTAAAGCTCTTATCCTTATTATCCATGCCCTCTTTCTCGGCATCCTTGCAGTTTTCTTTCCTTTTCTCTTTCCATGCCCTCTTCGCCTTCCTTTCTTCTTTTGCTCTCTTCTTTTTCTAATTCTTGCTCTGCTTACACCTTTTACGGGTTTTCTTTTTATCAATCCCTTCTCTATTAGCTCCCTGACGTCATCTTTCGTCGCGGCAGATGAAACCTCATCCAACGCATTCGGATCAATCCAAATCCTATTTATTCCGCAATCAAGAATCTCCGCCGCCATCCTTCTCTGAAATCTCAAATTCATAGAAATCACCTTTGAATTGGATTAAGAATTTTTAAGCCGAGTTCCTTGGCTTTCTCCTCTATAATCAATCTCTTTCTCAGCCCAACTCTCGATGCGATCCTTACAGCTTGCCTTTTCGGATCTATAGATTCCAAATCTTTGATTGTATATACGAGCACCTCCTCGTATCCGCTCGGATGCAAGCCTTTGACAGCTTTCGGCGAAGAAAATCCGGGATTCGGCAGGACTCTTCCGCTCCACTTCCCTCCGTATCTCCTTCTGAATTTGTTATGAATTCCTCTCGGTCTTCTCCAACCGAGTTTTCTCAGTCTCAACTT
>CAZVXC010000042.1:0-9063 GCA_964631435.1 uncultured archaeon
CTTCTGTTGGATATGGAGAGGAATTTTGGAGTTGAAAAAAGGCCGTTCAAAAGATTTGCGGATAAGTACGGTTAAAAAGAGAGCGAGCTTGTCGATCTCATTTCCGAATTAATAAAAAAGAGAATAGTTAGAGACTTTTATGCTGTATTGAATGGTCAGAAAGCCGGTTTTAGAGAGAACGGTATGAATATGATAAAAACGGATGAGGCTGAGAATGTTGCAAAAAGGCTACTTTCGAATTTTCCAGAGATAACCCATCTCGTGCTAAGAGAAGTTGATAATAGATGGAACTACCCACTGTATTTCATGGTTCATGCCGTTGATAGAGAAAAGATATCGGCGATAGCTGAGAGGGCAAGAAATCTGAGAGGTGTGGATGAGATAAAAATTCTTTACAGCATCAAGAGCTTTAAAGATTAATATGCACATCGCAGGAGTCGGGCCGGCTTTGGTTGATAGGATATGTCTGATCGATGATTTCCCACCCTTAGGCGGTCAGGCGGTTGTGAAAAAGACCGAGAAATTTGCGGGCGGTGCAGCAGCAAATGTAATATACGGATTGGCAAAGTTCGGGCTGGAAACTGCTTTTTTCACAACCATAGGGAACGATGACGACGGCGAGCTTTTCAGGAAGAGCTTGGAAGAAGTTGGAGTTACATGCAGATTTATCGAATTCGACTGCGAGACGGGGAAGGTTGATGTCTATGTGGATAAAAACGGGGAAAGGACTTTCTTCGTCTTTCCTAATGCAGCCGGAAAATTCTATCCGTTTTTGAAAGATGATGACTACGAAATAGCGGATTTCTTCTATCTCGACCCCTTTCCGAATGAGAAAAGCTTGGATGCTCATGTTGAGATCGCAAGGAAAGCGAGAGATCACGGAAAGAAAGTAATTTTAAATCCCGGATATCCTTATTCTAAGCTCGGATTAGATAAGCTTAAATCCCTTTTATCCTTCACTGACATCGTGTTTCTGTCAAAATATGAATACGAGATGCTCAGAGGTATTGAGGAGCTTGTCGATCTTACAGTGATAACTCTCGGAAAAAGGGGTAGCATGGCGATAGATCACGGAAAAAGATACTTCGCAGAAGCTTTCGATGTTAATGTGGTTGATACAACCGGAGCTGGAGACGCTTTCGCAGCGGGCTTCATATACGCTTACATTATGGGACACGACATTAAAACATGCCTCAAACTCGGAAATTTCGTGGCATCTATAAACATTCAGAAAATAGGGGCAAGGAATTTTCCGGAAAAAAATATTGTTGATGAATTTATATGTCAAAATTGTCGAGAGAGAGGTTTTGAGTGAGTGATTGCTCGTATCTCTTCAATATCTCAAATCTGTAATCATCGAGTATGACTTCCCTAACATCATCAATAGGTATATCGAGCTTTATTTCTCTCGTTCTGCCGTATCTGCCTTTCGATATGATTATCGAATTTATAATTCCGAGCATATCCAATTCCGAGATTAAATCGCTTATCCTTCTCTGAGTCAAAACATCCATCCCTATCCTCTTGCAAACCATCTTATAAATCGAATAAACCTCCCCAGTCGTAAATTTCCTTTTTCCGCTCTTATGCAAAAGTATCATCGAATAGAGAAGAATTTTGCTTTGATTCGGGAGGGTTTTTACAGCTTCGATTATGTGATCCCTCTCCATCTTCCTTACAGCTTCCATAACATGCTCCTTCGTAACGGTATCTTCATTCCTGAATTCCGCTATCTCACCGCTTATCCTAAGCAGATCGAGAGCTTTTCTTGCATCACCGTGTTCCTGAGCGGCCAATGCGGCACAGAACGGTATAACCTCTTCATCGAGAACGCCATCGTAAAAGGCCAGTTCAGCTCTCTGAGCGAGTATATCTTCGAGCTGGGATGCGTTATATGGCGGGAATATAATTTCCTCCCCGCTTAAGGAGCTTAAAACTCTCGGATCGAGGAAATTCTTAAATTTTAGATCATTGGATATACCTATTAAGCTTACTCTCGCCTTATTCAATTCCGAATTTACCCTTGAGAGGTTATATAAAGCTTCATCCCCCTTCTTAACGAGTTTATCGATTTCGTCGAGGACGATTATTATCGTCTGATCTCTTCGATCCACAGCTTTCAAAAATTCCTCGTAAACCTGATCCGTAGGCCATCCGGTCATTGGGACGTTCTTTCCGAAGGATTTAGCTAAGCTCGCAAGAACTCTGTATTGAGTATCTATGACCTCGCAGTTGAGATAGTGGACGTAACAGTGGACGTTCATCTTCTTGCTTGCATATTCAAGCTGCTTTCCAACGAATTTTACCGTCGCAGTCTTTCCAGTCCCCGGCTTGCCGTATATGAATATGTTAGACGGAGTCTCACCTTTCAAAGCTGGAAGGAGAATGGATGCTATCGTTTCTATCTGCTCCTTTCTGTGAGGCAAATACTCTGGTGTGTAACTATGCCTTAAAACATCCCTGTTCTTGAAAATCCTCGCTTTTTTCAGCATTTTTTCGAAGATATTGTAGTCCATCATAGTGTATCACCACTTGCAGAAAGTATAGTAGTGTTTGCCTTACGCCTTATGAAGTTTATCATAAATTTTTGTTTATTTTTTTATGTTCTTAACCTTCTCAACGATCTTCGGCAAAACTTCACCAGCTTTTCCGTAAAGAATTACGTCAAAAATCTTTTCAGCTTCGATTTCTCCAACATTTATCAGAATCAGTTTCGCACCGCTCTTCTTCGCCATCATAGGGAGGTATGCGGCTGGATAGACAACGAGGGAAGATCCTACGACGACGAAAGCGTCCGCTTTCTGAGCTTCTTCCATCGCCTCAGATAGAACATTCTTAGGCAAAGCTTCGCCGAAAAAGACAACACGGGGCTTTAGGTGGTAGCTTCCGCACTCGCATACGATATCTTCATCTCTTTCAAGCTTTCCTTCAATTTCTTTCCATTCGTAAGTTTTCCCGCATCTCAAACAGTCCACGAACTGAAGGGAGCCGTGAAGCTCAAGAACCCTCTTGCTTCCGGCCTGCTGATGTAGCATGTCTATATTCTGTGTTATAACGGCCTTAACTATTCCGAGCTTTTCAAGTTCGGCTATTGCATAATGAGCTTTATTCGGCTTAGCTTTCGACTTGATTATCAACTCCTTCGCAAATTTCCAGAACGCCTTCGGATTCCTCATAAAACCTTCTATCGAAGCAACCTCATCCGGATCGTATCTCGTCCACAAACCTCCGCTACCTCTGAATGTCGGAATTCCGCTCTCAGCAGAAACGCCAGCGCCTGTGAAAACGACGGCATGCTTGGCATTAGCAAGGATTTTTGCTGCTTTCTCAATATTCATAACCTTAGTTCCGCTTTAAATTTAAAAAATTTAATCTGAAAGTTTCCCACTCCTGAAGTCGTCGTAAGCCTGTAAATCGAGCAAACCATGACCGCTGAAATTGAATGCTATTACCTTCTCCTCCCCGCTCTCCTTAGCTTTCAGTGCCTCATCTATTACCACTCTTATCGCATGGTTCGTTTCTGGTGCCGGAACTATGCCTTCTGTCTGAGCGAAAAGGATACCAGCTTCGAATGTGGGAATTTGCTTCACAGCCCTCGCTTCAATTACGCCATGCTTAACCAATATGCACAAACTCGGAGCATCTCCGTGATATCTCAATCCACCTGCATGTATCGGGGGTGGGATAAAATCGTGTCCTAAGGTAAACATCTTTAGCAAAGGCGTTAATCCAGCTGTATCGCCGAAGTCGTATCTGTATTCTCCTCTCGTTAACGTTGGGCATGCGTAAGGTTCGACTGCTATTATCTTTATTCCATCCTTTTCTGCATCTCTTATGAAGGGATAGCAGAAACCTGAGAAGTTGCTCCCACCGCCGACGCATCCAACAAGCACATCGGGTTTTTCATCAATTTTTTCAAACTGCTTCTTCGTTTCTAAACCTATGACTGTCTGATGAAGCAAAACGTGATTTAAAACGCTTCCCAAGCTATATTTCGTATCTTCGTTCTTCGCAGCATCTTCGATAGCCTCGCTTATAGCTATTCCCAAGCTACCCGGATTGTTCGGGTCTTCTTTAAGAATCCTCCTTCCGAATTCCGTTTTTTCGCTCGGAGACGGTATAACTTCTCCTCCCCAGTTCTCCATCAGAACTCTTCTGTATGGTTTCTGTTTGTAGCTAACTTTTACCATATAAACAGTGCATTTTAAATCGAATAGCTTCGTTGCGAAGCATAAAGCCGATCCCCACTGGCCTGCTCCTGTCTCAGTCGTTAGCCTCTCTACACCTTCTTTCATGTTGTAGTAAGCCTGAGCAACTGCTGTATTCGGCTTATGACTTCCCGGAGGACTTACTCCTTCGTATTTGTAATAAATCTTCGCAGGAGTTTTCAGAGCTTTTTCAAGCCTTTCTGCTCTTATAAGCGGTGTAGGTCTCCACAGAGCGTATATCTCTCTGACCTCTTCAGGAATCTTTATCCATCTCTCATCGCTCATCTCCTGCTTTATCAGAGCTTTGGGAAATATAGGCTCTAAGTCTTCGGGCTTTACAGGCTCTTTTGTTACGGGATGCAAAGGCGGCGGGATTGGCTCTGGCAAATCCGGCAAGATGTTATACCATTGTTTCGGTATCTCGCTCTCCTCAAGCAGCACCTTCTTCATATATCAAGTGAATATGCATGTTATTTAAGCTTTTTCCTTTTATTCGAGAATAAGTTTTGTGAAGAGGAATGATGCATCGAATACAACCATTCGAGATTCCAATTCCAGACTGGTGAAAAACTAAGAGCAAAATTTTCATTGAAGTGATTGGATGTAGATGTTCATTGGATATAAATCTCTTATTAGGATGGTGTTATCTTCCTACATCTGTCCCATCTTTTGACAGAAAGTTCCAAAGTCACCTAGACATCCTTTGTAAATCCCACTTTTGTTGATCAACTTTATTGTAACGGCTCTATCAGCGCTTTGATTTCCCTGCAATAATAAATCTATATGCAATACTATAAGTGAGCTTGATTGGAGAGTTTGGGTTTTAGTGAGGAGATTGGTAATTGCTAACGACCTTTTCAAAGTCTTTAAGAAGTATTTAGAGGCTAAACTGGGAGGACTATTGTTTTCCATAATCTCTGCTCAGAACAAAGATCTACTTAGTAAAAGGTTGCAAATATGACAAATTTCAGAAAGTTTCTAGAGTGCCCTTAGAGAGGGGATAGGTTTGAAAGAGCTCGAAGCGTTTTATGGGATAAAAAAGACTCAACTCAAAGACAGAGCACCCTATGAGAAGTCCTAGTGTTTCTCAAAAGTTTTAGGGTTGTTAAGAAGGCAGCACCAAGAAATTGTTCAAAAATATGATATGCACATCATTCCAGCATGAAAAAGGAAGAGAATACATTATCAATTGACTAATTTGCTCTACAGTTAGATGAATAACAGTAATTAGTGGTGCTATTTCGAGAAAAAATAAGAATTTTCATGCCATCAATCACTCTTAAATTTCTTGAAAGGCAAATTCATCTGATTACCTCTCAAACCTTTTAACTGGTGGGACATAATTCTTCATCAGTAACGAGTTTGTTACAACACTGACACTGCTCATTGCCATCGCTGCTCCAGCCCATTCAGGTCTGAAAACAATTCCGAAAAAAGGATACAGCAAACCCGCTGCTGCTGGTATTAGTAGAGAGTTGTATATCATAGCCCAGAAAATATTCTGTTTAATCTTGTTCAGAGTCTTTTCGCTCAACTGTATCGCTGCAACAACATCCCTTAAATCATCTCTAATTAGCACAATTTCGCCGCTCTCGATCGCAACATCTGTGCCACTCCCAATAGCAATACCGAGATTTGCCTGAGCTAATGCGGGAGCATCGTTTATACCATCGCCAACGAAAGCAACTACTTCTCCGCTTTTTTGCAATTTTTTCACTTCCTCAGCTTTCTGATGAGGTAAAACCTCAGCAAGAACAAAATCTATTCCAAGTTTTTTAGCAATCGCTATGGCAGACCTTCTATTATCACCGGTTATCATCCCTACCTTCTTGCCCATTCCTTGGAGAGTCTTTATAGCCTCAAAAGCAGATTCTTTCAGCGTATCCGCTATACCAATAACACCAACAATTCTGTCATTCAAAGCAACGAGTATCGCCGTTTTCGCTTCCATTTCAAGTTCTTTTAAAACCTTCTCCACATCTTCGCCAACAACAATTCCGTTCTCAGCCATCAGTTTTCTGTTACCTACCAGTATACGATTACCATTGAATGAAACGACGACACCACTACCTGCGATAATCTCGAACTTCTCAGGTTCTTCAACAATTATCTTCTCAGCTTCAGCCTTCCGCACTATCGCCTCTGCCAGTGGATGTTCGCTCCTCTTTTCCGCTATTGCAGCTATTTTCAGCACATCAGTTTCACTACAATCAAATGAAATTACGTCCGCAACCTCTGGTCTGCCTTTTGTAAGAGTGCCTGTCTTATCAAAGACAACAATACTTACCTTCCTCGCAATCTCAAGAGCATCACCATGCTTTATCAATATTCCAAGCTCTGCTCCTTTTCCCATTCCTACAGTTAAAGCTGTTGGCGTTGCCAAACCAAAAGCGCAGGGACAAGCTATTACCAGAACTGATATAAGGGATGTGAAGGCAAATATTGCCGAAACATCAGCGATGAAATACCAATAGATAAAAGAACCGACTGCTATAATCAGAACTGTCGGAATGAAGTAATTAACTATTCTATCAGCTAATCTCTGTATCGGCGGCTTGCTACTCACAGCCTCTTTCACGAGCTTTATAATCTGTGCAAACACAGTGTCTTTTCCGACTCTTGTAGCCTTTATCTTCAGAAAACCATTCTTATTTATTGTGGCTGCGATGACTTCATCACCAACCTTTTTGAGATTTGGAGTGGATTCGCCCGTTACCATTGATTCATCAATATAACTCTCCCCTTCAATTATCACACCATCAACTGGAATCTTCTCTCCCGGTTTAACTAATACGACATCTCCAACTTTAACATCCTCGATTGGCACGACAATCTCCCTACCATCTCTAATCACAACTGCTGTTTTCGCTTGCAAACTCATCAATTTCTTTATAGCTTCACTCGTTTTTCCCTTTGCAATTGCTTCGAGGGTTCTACCGAGTAGAAGAAATGCTAAGAGTAGGACTGATGTCTCAAAGAAAAGGTAATTTGCCGGTAAAAAATTGAGAGTTGAGAGGATACTTGCGATAAAGGCACTTCCGACACCCATCGAATACATAACATCCATGTTTAACATCCTGTTTCTAAGGGCCTTTACGGCTGATGAAAACATATCTTCCCCGGAGTAGAGCATTACAGGTGTTGCGAGAAGCAGTTGTATCCAATTGTTGTAAGGAATATTTGCAATAAATCTCCCGTAGGTTAGTATGATGAGAATAGTCCCTACGATGGTAGCAAAGAAAAGTTTTTTCTTCATTTCAGTTATATTATCTCCTTCACCCTCCTCATCTTCTGTTCCGATAAACTCGTATCCGACACTCTCTATCGCCTGCTTTATGTCTTCCAAGCTCGTAATGGTTGGATCAAAAACCATTCGAGCGGATTTTGCGGGGAGGTTAACTGTAACGCTTTTAACACCATTTAACTTGCTAACAACGGATTCTATGGTTCTGACGCACATTGCACATCTCATTCCACCTATCTTTACAGTTACAGCTTCGTCTTTTACAACTCCGTAACCTATATTTTCTATTGCTTCAATTATCGTTTCAAGGCTGATTTTAGAGGGATCATATACTATATGTGCTGATTCAGTAGCTAAATTGACGGATACACTTTCAACTCCTTTGAGATTCTTTATAGTGCTCTCTATGGCTTTGGCACATGATGCACAGGTCATTCCGGTAATTTTGATATCCCTCTCTTTCATCTTCATCTTATATGAAAAGATGGTAAATAAGGTTAATTTTTAACGATCTGTTAAATGATTGGAAGATAATTTTATAATCTGTTAAAGATTAATACAGCATGGATAAAATGGTGAAGCTCGACGAGTATGACCTAAAGCTAATCAATTTACTGATGGACAATTCAAGGCTTAGTCTGTCGGAACTGGCTAAGCTCTTAGGCCTGAGCAGACAGACAGTAAAAGCACGCATGGAAAGGTTGGAGAAAGAGGGTGTAATTCAGAAATATACGATAAAACTCTCACCAGTGTTTGAGAAAGTAGGAAATCTGATAATCATGATTGTAGAGACTGAAAATCCAGAAAAATTTAGAGAATACAGAGAAATAATCGAAATCAATAAGATTACGAGTAAAAGATACCTTATAAAAGTTATAGTTGAAAAACTAGGGGAGCTTATTAATATTATAAATAGTGCGGGATTCGAAATTTTGGAGATTATGCCAGTTATAGAAAGAGAAGAAAGAGATAGGATTTTTAAGGTAGAAGTGCCGTTCAAATGTGATTATTGCGGGAAAGAGACTGTTGATGAACCAATAATCTATAAATACCGTAATAAGGTTTATGTTTTCTGCTGTAAAACGTGTTTTAGGGAATTTAAAAAATAATAGAAAAAATAGAAGATATGCGAACTCACACTAAGGCAATTGGTAAATTACGTTAGATCTAAAAAAGTCTTTCGGAGGGATAAATAAGATAAAGGTGTTAGCAGCTTTATTATACTTTTTTGGACTTTCTTTGAGGAAAATAAGCGAGAAGTCATGAATCTTTCAGGTTATACAGAATAAGACAAAAACTCGTTCGATTCTGTCTAAAGCTGACTTGAGAGTTTTATTCTATAATTATTGGAGGTTGACTGTCTCGACTAAGTCTAGATAAAAACTTAATTAATAAAGAGAATCGTATGTTAATCACGGAAAATCTTAAGGTGATGCAAGTGATCGAAAGAGACATTATAAAATCAGTAGAAAAAGCTAAGATTGATTATGTACTTAATCTGCCATGTGAGAGGATTAAACTACTGATCTCACTCTTAAGTGAGTCTTTCGACTTTCTTACTCTTGCAAGAGAGGAGGAAGGTATTGGAATTTCTGCAGGTCTTTTTATGGC
>CAZVXC010000043.1:0-417 GCA_964631435.1 uncultured archaeon
ATAACCACCACCTCCAAAAAAATTTAAAGTTCCGCTAAAATCTCATCGAGGAGCTTTAAATAATCCTCTGCTTTCCTCCACAGATTTCCGAAGCTCATATCAGCATTCGGATGATAGTAGCGATCGATTGATAAAGCTCTTATGTGCGGTGCGAAGTTCTTTATCGCCGCAAACATCTGGGAGCCGTGATAATATATTGTCCCGATCATAACGACCAAGTCGTAATTGCCTTGTCCATCGAATCCCTTCCAGTCTGGGTCGAGTAAAAATTGGGTGAGTTCGTGCAGGACGGCGTATTTAACTTTGTTATCGATGCCTGCCTCTATGAATTTTACTATTGCATTGCCAGTTGCGACTACCGTTATACCTTTATCTACGAATTGCTTTATTCTCTCGAACATCTCATCAGTTATATCC
>CAZVXC010000043.1:427-8983 GCA_964631435.1 uncultured archaeon
ACCTACGATTAGCAAAGGTCTCTTAGCCTTCTTCATCATCATCGCAACGGGCTTTCCTTTCTCAAGCAACGTCGCCATCTTTGGACCGGGAATATTTGCGGCATCAAAAGGTTGTTCAAAAGCTTTCGGCATTTTCACCACCTCACAACGTCATGAACCCCTCTTTAAACAATCTCTCAACGTTTGTCGGGTTGAATCCAGCATGGTAACCTCTTATTGGGCCTTCTATGATCTTCTTCTTGCTCCAGTCGATCTTCCATCCGTGCTCATCTTCTAATAGCTTCAGCAACTCTTCTTTCTTAGCTAACGGCAGATCAGCCTCTGTTCTTACAAAGATGTGCCAGTCATCGGGCATCCTCTTAAGATATTTCAGGCTGAGATCGATGTAGTGCGTTAGCTTTATCGATCTTCCCTGTGCTGTATCGTTCGGTCTGAAACAGAGTTTCGCTATAAGTGGCAATGCCTCTTCGAGCGTTTCTGCTGCGACGAGTAAGTCTTGCGGTGCAGGCTCGATCCTGACTTTCTCTCCGCTTCTGACATCATAAACCATCCAGTCTTCGTCGTTGTATGGGCGTCCAAGGAACGCTCTTCTGTATTTGCTTCCGTGAGGGCCAACGACTGCTGGAACGCCGAGTCTGTTAAAGCCTGTTGCTATGCTTGCAGCCTTCTGGCTCATTGCACCCCATGCAACACCGCAAGCTCCAACTCTGTTCAGTATGTAATCTGCTATCTCCTCGTAATTAGCCCTTATATTCCTCTTCGCGAATATCCTCGCAACCTTGATCGCTGCTCCGTGTATGTGAGCGTTTGAGACACAGCTTCCTATGTTTATAACTCCCCCGGCGTCGAATCTGTCGTGGAATTCTTCATACACAGTTAGCCCATCCTCGTTCTTATACAACGCTGCATCAAACGCCATACAACCTGTAAGCGTTACGATGTAATTTCTCGATGCGAACTCTCTCACTATCGTGTAAACCTCTTCTGTCCCATTCGGATAGTTTCCGCATCCGATCGGAGCTATTACTCCGGGGATCGTTCCTAAGACGATCGGTGCACCGACGTTTCTAATTTCCGAATCCCTTACAGGGCCTCTGCCCCTTCTTATCTTGCCTTTCTCGTTCACTATTCTGTTCCACGCAGCGTAATTCAGCACATCTATTATCGGAATGCCTTTCGGACAGACTTGCTCGCATCTTCCGCATGCGATGCATATATCCCATCTCTTCTCAAGCAGCGATCTATCACCGTTCTCTGCAGCTTCCATAGCCTCGCCGATCCTTATTCCCTGTGGACATGCTATTGTGCAGTTTCCGCATTGCGTGCATGCTTTCACGTAATTCATGAATTCCTCTTCGCTTAGCTTAGGACCGATGTCATCTCCTCTCTTCTTTCTTCTCGCTCTCGCAACTTCAACAGCAACTTCACCAACTTTAAGCGGATCAAGGATAACAACTCCCGGTGCTCCGTCGAGCAGGTATTTGATTATGTCCTTTGGATCAGCTTTCGTCATGTCTGGCAGAGCGTGCATAGCCTTTTCGTTCGTGCATATAACCGGGATTCCGAGTTTCTTGGCATGATACATTATGTCCGCCCTTATGCACTGCTCATCTATAACAATAACATCAGCCAATCCAGCTCTTATAACCTTAAGCTGCCTGCTCAGAGCTGAAACTATCTTAGCTTTCTGATAATACCTCGACATGTCGTTAGCTGTGCAGCATATGCCACCGAGATCAACTTCATCTTCAAGCCCGTTTGCTTCGATGTAATCGGCGATATTTATCGCAGGCGGTGCGTGGTGTCCTATGACTAAGACTATGGCTTTGCTTCTGTCGAGAACGCCCATTCCCACTTCTATCATCGGCTGATTGTCTTCGCCCTTCGGGAAACCGAATGCACACATCTGAGATATATCCGCGATCTCCTTCGCTAAGGAATCGAGCATTCCGAGATGGAAGGCTTTTGATTCGTAATCGAGGTAGCTACCTTCTTGTCCTGTATGTATTGAATCTACAACCTGAACTATCTGTTCCTCAACGTATTTTAACGCTCTTTCAAGGTCTGCTAAGGTTCTTGGCTTTATTCCAGTTATCAGCTCTGTGAGCGGTGCAACTTCGGCAATCTCAGGACCCATATCCACGGGGATCTCATCGAGTTTCTTACCGGTTACATGCTCTATGTCATGTAACATGTGCCTTGCATGTCCGCAATGTGCTGAAACACCGATAGCACAAGCGATAGCGACAATTCTTCCCGTTTGAGCAGCCAGATTGATACCACAGGCACCTCTTTTATTTCCAGTCAGATCGCACTTACCCATTGTGCATAAACAGCACATATCACAGTATGGAGCATAGAACGGCTTGTATCTCTTGAGTAAGAAGAAATCCCAGTCTCTTAGCGTTGCAATTCCGGGCATCGGAGTAGGTCCCATCGGTGCCCATTCTTCCTCCTCTTCCACAACTTCGCCAATCCTTATGCTTACGTTTTTCATTTCATCTATTGCAAGCAAACCCTTTCTCAATTCAATCGCCATTTCTAACACCTCTAACACTTGGATTGTTATCTAACCTAAGCTTCCGCTCTGATTAATTGTCATAAATCAACTATAAAACTTTACCTCTTTTATTCTCGTTAGAACAATTTAAATCTATTTTAACATTTTCTGAATAATTTCTTGCGGTTTGGTAACATTACTGTCAGAGGGTTCGATCGTAACTTTCACCCTCTTAAAATTCTCGAAGTCTGCGAGGTAAGAAGAGTATATGCTGTTAGGTATGAAAATCCCGTTGTCTGGAGAGAAATCCGCAATTGCAACCTTCAAATTCACGCTTCTATTCTTTGCCATAACCTTTATTATGTCCCCCTCTTTGAACCCGTTTTTTTTCGCAAATTCTTCTGTCATATATGCAACAGCAGACTTCTCGACAAATTCATCGCTGAACTTTCCTTTATCGGCTGCTTCAACTTGGAAGCTCAGCCTTCCTATGACCGCTTCGACTGTAACCTTCTTCAAAAATTTTGCAAATTGCAACGGCATTATACCACCTCAAGCAATTTTTTAAGAATGAATTCATCATTCACTTCTCTCTCGAAAAGAGGTTTCAGCTCAACTCTAACACCGTCTGATCTGACCATAGTTCCTCCAGTTTCGACGCCTGAAATTGCCGATGGGATCGTTACATTCGCCACCTCAGATGTAAAACTTATGCGTGGGTCTATTACGATGGTCTTGATCTTAGCAAGTTTCTTCGCAGTCTCGAATGGAAGAGAATTGATGGGATCGGAGCCTATTATTAATGCTGCATCTATCGCATCGTTCTCAAGCAACTTGTAGAAAGCAAATTCCTGAGAGGACTTTTGATCCTTAAAGCTGTATTTGTTAACGAATCCAGTTTTCTCGAACATCAATTCGTTAAATCCTCGCATATTCGGATGACAGCCTGCAGGTATGAAATACACATTCGTCCTCTCGTTCAATCTTCTTACGAGGTTCTTAAAAGCATCGTAATTTCCCTTCAATCCGTATTTCAGGCCTAAGCCTCCGAATATTACATTGAAATCCGATCTTTCCATCTCCTTTATTATTCTCGGAACATCTGTTACGAAGATCGAGGGAGCTTTTCCGTCTAAGGCGTTGTTAAATGCGTTTATTAATTCTATATCATCGCTGATCTGCAAAAACTTCGCATTCTTCTTGCAGAGCATGGATGTGTGCGTCTTTCTGACATCTATTACGACGAGGTATCTGTCCTCTTCGTATCCCCTCTGCCTCTTCTTTCCTCTCGGATAGTAGCTGAATCTCGATAGATGTCTTGATAGGCTGTGATATGGATCGACTCCCCAGTATATCAATACGTAAGCGTAATCTCTTACATCATCAAACGTCGCTGTCGGTAATTCCTCTCTCAAAACCATCTCAACAAAATCGCCCAAACAGAATGATGAATTGTCATCGATGAAAGCCTCTTTCTTCTCAGCGAGCTTTATAGCGATTTCCTGAGCCTCAAGCGTTGTTGTATCTAAGCCGTATATGGCGAGATTCTTAGATTCCTGAATTATCTCCTGTGCTTTCTCAATAGCTTTCTCGAATTCAGCTTCCTCACCATCGATCTTCGCTTTTGCTCTCGAAACGTTGTAATTAAGAAATATTCCGGCACCTCTTCTGCAAGCGTTTCTTACCCCCTTTACATCGCCATCCTCAGCTTCGACGATTATATCATCACATAAACATGAACATCCGGCACATGTGTAAAACATAGGATCACCCCTCCAAGAAACTTATAGCATCGCTCGGACAGTTTTCTCTACAAGCGACACATAAAATCCTGTTCTTTCCGTATCTTCTGCATAGATGCATGTTTACAACTTTAACAACACCGTTCTCAAGCCTTAAAACAGGGTTGTCTATTCTCGGCCCGTAACCGCTTCCAGCCCCATACGGGTCTTCCGCAACGTGAACAGGGCAAACGACTATGCAATTCGCACAACCGACGCATTTGCTTTCATCAACAATGAGTCCTGTCTCGGTAGCCTCTTTCAAAGGCTCAAGCAACTTTAAAAGCTCCTCTCTCTGCTTCTTATACTTCTCCTCTTCAAAAAGAGGAGTGCATTCCTCTATCTGTTTCTCTCTATTAACGACTTTAAAAGCGAAAGCCATGCATGTTTGCTCTCCACACTTCTTGCAATTCGTTTTCGGTAAGAGTTTATAAATTTCCATTGGTGTTATCGCCATTGCTGAATTTTTATTAAAGGTGTAATTTAACCTTACGCATTTGTGATAAGACCTTGCACGGAAAAGGTATTAAGGTATGAGGTTGTAGAGAGGTTATGAAACCGCTTATAGATTTCAGAAAATTTAGCTACGATGTAAGATACGCTATCGATCTGAAACCGGTCCTGTTTCAACCAGAGATGCTCGAAAGCAATTTCGAGGCATATCTAATGTTCAGAGATACGTATGCAGATGAGAAGAGCTATAAGGAGATAAAGAAGCATGATTTAAGATACGACTTCACAGTGATACCTCCTGCAAAGATAGGGAAAGAGTTCATAAAGACATACGGACATTATCATCCTAACAGCTATCCGGAGATATATCAGGTTTTCGAGGGAGAAGCGATGTTTTTGATGCAAAAAAGAGGCGATAGGGATGACATAATCGAGGAATTGGTTGCGGTTAAAGCTGAGGAAGGCGATGCAGTCATAATCCCCCCCGATTACGGGCATGTAACCGTAAACTCTTCGGAAAATCAGCTTGTAATCTCAAACTGGGTTTGTAGAAGCTTTAAATCGATATACGAACCTTACACAAATCTAAGGGGAGCATGCTATTATTACACCGAAGACGGATGGGTAAGAAATGAGAGATACAGCAAGATACCTGAGATAAGGCATGCTACGAGCGATGCGAATGATGTTCTCGGAATAGAAGGGGATATGTTTCTTCTGATTGAAGAACCAGAGAAGCTGAAATTCCTTACAAATCCTGAGAAATTTGACGAGCTATTTAAAAGAGCATTAATCTTCGATTAAACCCCTTACCGGTGCTATGGGGGGCAGCGATCTCTTATGCCTGCTTTTTTCAACAAGCTCGATAACCCTTTCCACATCCTTTCTTGGTATATTCAGGCTTTCATGTATCTCATCTATCGAGTATCCCATCTCTATCGACTTCAAAATTTTGTCGAGGGTTTCGTAGCTAACACCGATTTCATCTTCATCCGTCTGCCTTCGTAGCACCGCAGAAGGCTTCTTCCTTATTATCCTCTCAGGGACGCCGAGATACTTTGCAAGTTGCAAAACCTCTGTTTTGTATAAATCTCCTATCGGGAGTATGTCAACACCACCATCACCGTATTTCGTGTAATAACCTATTCTAAGTTCGCTTTTGTTACCAGTTCCTACGACGAGTCTGTTGAGCTTATTTGCGTAGTAGTAATTTATTATCATCCTAATTCTCGGCTTGATGTTCGCTGCGGCGAGAGAAGCGTTGTCATTGGACTTGCTTGAAAAGCATTCGAATATATCGTTTATCTCGACGTATCTGTATTCTATTCCCAATATCTCGCATACATTTATAGCATCCTCAACATCCTCCTTCGGCGTTACACCAATTTCGGGCATCACAGTTCCGAGAACGTTCTCGCTTCCTAAGGCTCTCTTGCATAAAAAACCGGTCGTAGCACTATCAACCCCACCACTTATTCCCAAAACTACTCCCTCAGCTCCAGATTCCGAAACACACTTTTTTATAAAATCCTCTATTCTCCTCGCTACTTTCCCCCAATTCATCTTATCAGCCTTAATAAAATCGCTTTTTGAGCATGCAATCTGTTTTCAGCCTGATCGAATACCGCAGAATTCTTACCATCCAGAACATCATCGGTTATCTCTTCACCTCTGTGTGCTGGCAAGCAATGCATTACTATAACATCTTTCTTCGCCGCCCTAACCAATTCACCATTAACCTGATAACTCCTGAAAGCTTTCAGCCTCTCTTCTCTCTCGCTTTCCTGCCCCATAGATGTCCAGACATCAGTATATATAACATCCGCATCTTTCACAGCTTCAAAAGGGTCTCTGGTTATTTCAACGCTGCAACCGATCTCCTCAGCTTTCTTCAAAATCTCCTCATTCGGCTCATATCCCTTCGGTGTCGCGACATCCATCTTAAATCCCAAGATTGCCGATGCTAAGATTAATGAGTTACAAACGTTGTTTCCATCGCCAACCCATGCGAGCTTTATGTTAAATCCTCCTTTCTTTTCCAAAATCGTTAATAAGTCCCCTATTATTTGACATGGATGCTCTAAATTGCTTAACCCATTTATAACCGGAACTCCGCTATTTTCAGCGAATTCGACTATCGTTTCATGATTCCTAACTCTCATCATTACAGCATGAACGTATCTCGACAGCACTCTCGCTGTATCAGCTATGGTCTCACCTCTGCCGAGTTGCAAGTCGTTCCAGTTGAGATACAAAGCATGTCCCCCCATATCAGTCATTGCAACCTCAAAACTAATTCTCGTCCTCGTAGATGGAAGCTCGAATATCATTGCAAGGCTCCTATTTTTCAGATAATCGTTATATACCCCTCTCTTTCTTTCATCTTTCAGCTTTCTCGCCAATTTTAGGATATCAAGTATCTCTTCCTTTGTAAAATCTGAAACTGATATTACATGACGCACCATGAAAATCTGATTTCGGGAAGATTAATTAAGCTTTTCCTTCAGAAACCTCATAACGGCCGATAAGTAATAAACTTGGCAGGAATGCTCGACGTAGCTCGCTATTTTAAAAGCCTCATCGAAATCGCTACCAGCAGCGTAGATTCCGTGTCCTTTAACAACCGCAAAACCATTTTTTCCTATTTCGTAAGCTATCTTATTTGCAAGCTCCTCGCTACCGAATTTTCCTTCCAAGAACTTTATCTCTTTAAGGAAAAGCCTACCTTCGAGATCGATCGGATAGATCTTATTCAAAAGCGTTGATAACGCTACGTTATAAGCTCCATGACAGTGTAAGACGGCATTGTAATTCGTTTTCTCATAGATTTTCACGTGGACTATTAAATCGGATGAAGCTGACGCATCTTTTTCGCCAAGCTTAACTTCAACGAAATCTTTCTTTGTCAGCTCGTCAAGCACAACACCTGTCTTTGTTATGACTACGCTGTCATCTTTCCTAAAGCTCAGATTTCCGCTTGCACCATCTATTAGATGATATAAAGCGAGTTTCTTCCCTATTTTTATCGCTTTCTCGATCATAGCGAAAGTTTTCGTTAAATTTATATCTTTTTTGCTAACCGCAAATTGTGGGGTATCTTATAGCTGTTGAAGGGATAGATGGAGTTGGAAAGACGACGATAGCGAGGCATATAAAGAATGTCCTCGAAAACTACGGATTGGAAGCGAGGATTCTAAAAGAGCCGGGAGAGAGCAAATACGGGAAGATCATAAAGGACTCTAAGGAGAGATTCGATGCCGAGAAGGAGCTTGAGCTATTCATCCTCGACAGAAAAGAAGACGTTGAGAAGAATATTCTGCCCCTCTTGAATAGAGGCATAAGCGTGATAATGGACAGATACTACTATTCAACCGCAGCCTATCAGGGTGCATTAGGAATCGATCCGGAAGAGATACTTAGGATGAACGAAGAATTCGCTCCGAAACCGGATTTAACGATCCTTCTTGACGCACCGGCGGAAATAGCATTAAGCAGAATAAAGAAGGAAAGAAAGCTCACGAAGTTCGAAGATTTGGAATATCTCAAGAGAGTTAGAGAGATATTTCTGAGCATAGATCGGGATGAGATAAGGGTGGTTGATGCAACCCAGCCGCTTGAAGATGTCAAGGAGGATTGCCACGTTTTGATACTGAATCTAATTTCATCAGGCTCTTTCTGGGAATATAGACTAAGGAGACATCTGTAACAAAAATTTCAAATACTGCCCAGCAGAACTAAATCTATGAAACTGTGGGATTTCAAAATCGGGAAATCGTCAAAAGAAACATACAGGCTAATTCTGAAAAACAATCCAGATGTGCT
>CAZVXC010000044.1:0-6514 GCA_964631435.1 uncultured archaeon
GAAGTCTGATGAGATCAAGGTTTATTCGATATCACTCAATGATAAGCTCAGAGAGATTCTCGAAAGAGTCGCAGGGAAAAAAGAGGTGAAAGAGCTTAAAAAAGATGGAATACCCCACGGGATAATTTTTGCGGATGATGAGGTAATCATATTTACCGTAAGAGATGCTGAGCCTTACATAATCTTAGGCTCTGGAGAATTTGCGAGATTCTATGGAGAGCTTTCCGAGCTTATGAAGAAAAGTAGGGATTAGCCCGCTTCAAGCAATTCGATACCATCATCTGTTAATTTCAATTTACCTCCCTCTTCAACGACGAAACCTTCCTGTATCAGCCAATCTAAGTTGAATTTCAGCTGGAAATCTGACAAATTCAGTTCTTTCTTCAGTTCATCTCTCGTTTTTCCATGAATTCCTATTGCTGCGACGATCTGCCTTCTGATCGGACTCATGGAGGCTTTAAAAAGTCTCTCATGATGTTCCCTATTTCTTTCTTTTTCGGGCATATTTACCACCTATGCAGTCTAATGATTAAATATTTAATAATACTTTCGAAAAATTTCATTTAGATTCATTTCCGTCTTTGAATTTTGCAGGGAACTTCATGACCTTAAAGCTTTCACCCTCGAAAATTACATCTTTCAAAATTTCAGAATTCTTCAAAACGTCCTCTAAATTCCTTACAACGCTGTAAGGAATTGAATCTCTGAATAGCTCTTCAATCTGACTTATCTTGAGGTTCTTAAACTTTTCAGCAATCTTCGCACGTATCTCTTCCCCTCTCTTTATCCTCTCATCGAAGCTTAACTTTCCGAAATCTAAATTCATGAGATCGCAAAACCTCTCCCAGAATTTCGGCTCATCGAGAATTCCTATGGAAACGTAACCATCCTTAGCCTCGTAAATCGCATATCCCGGATTCAAAACGAAATCTTCGATTATGCTGTATCCATTAGCTACGCTCGCAACGTGTAGTGGAATAGATGCGAGAGCTGAATTAAACATGCTCAAATCTATGAAAGTTCCTTTGTTCGTCTTCAGCTTCCTCACATATGCCGAAAGGATTGAGATCGCTGCGAACATCGAAGATGCGAAGTCTGAGAGCTGAACATTCGGGTCTTCAGCTTTTCCAAGCTTCAATCCCGTTATCTCGCATACACCCGATAGGCTTAGAATATTTATGTCATGAACCGGTCGATCTTTCCTATCCTGACCGAAACCGGATACGGAACAGTAAATTATCGATGGATTTATCTTCTTCAGAGTTTGATAATCTATGCCGAGCTTTTTTGCAACTCCAACTCTGAAACCTTCGATAACAACATCGCAAACCCTTACGATCTCGTAAAATCTCTCTCTGTCCTCTTCATCTTTCAAATTCAGCCTTATTATCTTTTTGTTATAGTTTAGATTTGCGAAAATCTCTTTTCTGTATCTCATCGGGTCGCCTTGCGGAGGTTCAACCTTTATAACCTCTGCACCGAGGTCTGCGAGGATTTTACAGCAATACGGGGCAGGATAATAGTATGCAACCTCAACAACTTTCATTCCACTGAGCATGAAGATGTTTCGAAAGCCAACTATAAATTTTTAACTCCTTATGAAGAGCGAATACAGCATGAGAGTAGTTGCCGGAACAAAAAATCCCGCAAAGCTGAAAGGGGTTGAGAGCGCTTTCAGAAAGTTCTTTGGAAACGTTGAATTGCATGCTGTCGAAGTCGATTCCGATGTTCCTTCACAGCCGTTTGACGATCAAACGATAGTCGGTGCCATAAACAGAGCGAAGAAATCTTTCAGCGAAGAATACGATTTCTCCGTCGGTGTTGAGGCTGGATTGTTTAAGATTGATTATGCGATAACAGGCTACATCGACTTTCAGGTTGCATGCGTTTTCGACGGAAGCAAATATACCATAGGCTTCGGTCCGGGATTTGAGTATCCACCTATCGTCGTTAAGGAAGCGAGAAAGGGCAGGGAAGTGGGTAAGATAATGGAAAAGCTAACGGGTATAAAAAATCTCGGAAAGAAGATGGGAGCTATAGGATATCTAACGAGAGGGAATGTGAAGAGGGAGAATCTGACAGAGATAGCCGTAACAATGGCTCTTTTGCCGTGGATCAATCCGAAGCTTTATGAGCTATAAACTGCTTTCTCCATTCGACCCTTGGAAATCGAAGCTCTGCACATGTCCTTCAAAGCTTTCATTTAACCCCTACACGGGATGCGATCACAGGTGTTTATATTGCTATTCAACGTATATACCGAATTTTTACAATGCAAGACCGAAGAAGAGGCTTATAGAAAGGCTAAAGAGGGAGGTGAGGGGTGTTAAAGAGAAAACGTTAATTTCGATGTCGAACAGCAGCGATCCCTATCCTCCGATTGAAAGAGAAATGGAGCTAACGAGGAAATCCATCGAGCTGTTTTCGAAGAAGAATTTGAGGCTCTTAGTCCTTACGAAGAGCGATATCGTTCTCAGAGACGTTGATCTGCTTAGAAATATGAGATCAGCCGTCTCAATAACTGTAACAACCCTTGATAATGAGATCGCTGAAAAAATCGAGCCTTTTGCACCAAAGCCTATGAAGAGGGTGAGAGCTTTGAAAAAGCTGAAAGATAAGGGCGTTGCTGTTATTCTGCGTTTCGATCCCGTGATGCCATACATAAATGACGAAGAGATAGAGCGGGTTATTGAAGAGCTTAGCTTTGTCGATCACGTTGTCTCTTCAACATTAAAACTCAGACCCGACTCTTTCTCAAGGCTCTCTAATGCGTTCCCTGAGCTGAAAGAGAAGCTTAGGTATCTCTATTTCAAAAGTGGCGAAAAAATCGGGAACAGCTTTTATTTAGATGCGAAACTCAGGAAGAAAATTCTTTCGAGAGTTGCAGAGATATGCGAAAAGCTGAATTTGAGCTACGCATTTTGCAGAGAAGGCTTTAGATTCAAAGCGGAAAGCTGCGATGGATCTCATCTTTGCAGAGTCTAATGTTCCAACAGCCATACGACAATCCAACCAAATAAGAAATTTGAGGAGAAAACTTCTACGAAGTGGGCAATTCTTATTGTATCAGGCATATACGGATTCGGTAGCAAAAGCAAAAAACCCATCAAAACCGAGAACGAGAGAGAAACAGCCAGTCCAGTTTCCCACCTGTTACCTTTCATCATCAGGATTATCGGCAATGCAAGTGCAGCCCATATTATTCCTCTCATCATCTCGAACGGAAGTATCCATACAGGCAATTTTAAGGCCCCGCAATACTCTTGAAATGCTACACCTGCGAGAGGTATGAAGACGAATTTACCGAACGAGATATAAATCGCCACGTAGATGATTGCGATCAATGTCAATTTCCACGCCAATTCTCTCCAAGACAGGCGTCTTTGTTTCTGCGAATCTATCACCTTCACTTTTCCATGAATTAGAACGGCTGATGGTGAAAATAGTGCAGCAGTAATTGCTCCCTGTATTAACAATTTAGGAATAAGCTCCTCTGGCATAATATTCACTAAATAATGGAGAAATACGACAGCTTCAATCTGAGATTGAAATGTTGTTACCCCATAAAATATGAGAAAAATTGTTACTATAAGTCGCCAGCTAGCCCATCTGGAACGGATTATCAAATAGCTTATGACGGCACTCTGAAATGCACATACAATTAGCAGAGCTATTATTGCACTCATCGGATCAGCAGGATGCGTATTTGTCAAACCAACAGCTGTTGATGCGATTAAATAGCAAATGAACAAGAGAGAAGTCAGAATGATCATTTTCAGTATTAATTTAATGAGATTACTTTCTCCGAATCCATTGAGATTTCCCTTTATAAGCTGTTCAAATCGTTTTCGTTAAAAGAAACTTGCAGAAAGACCAGATTGATGCATTTAATAAATAAAGCAAAATTTCTCCACAAAGCGGTAAATATTTAAAAAGTCTGAGTGAATAGGATGCATGGCAAAATCCTTAGAAAAGAGGTCTGCTAAGGTTCTCGCACTGATCCTCGCCCTAATCATGATCGGCTCCGTCTTCGCTTACGCAATGAGAGGCTCTCATACAATACCGGAAAGGAAGATAATTTATAATGTCAAAGGTTTCAAACGGACACTCACACTCCTTTCGAATTCAAGATATGTTTACTTTCTAAATTTCAATCAGACTGATAAAAACATGACAAACCTCATCTCAAGCTACTGGAAAAGCTTCGTCATGAACGACCCAATCTTCAGATACGTAAGATTCACGAAGCTAAATTCGATGTTCTACGCAATGTTCAATCAAACTGTCTTCGGCTCTAATTATCTCTACCTCTTCGATGCTGGAAACTCTAAAATTTTCTTCACATACGATAAAGAGTTCAAATACAAGAACGTAACGATTAAAGTGAAAGATGGCTACGGCTACGCTGAAAATGTAAATCCCGCTCCTATAGGAACGCTCGATACAGTATATTCATTCATAGACAAAATTACAAGCAAAAATGAAAGCGGAGAGTATGGAAAAATAATATCTGAGATTCCAGATATTAATTACGATTTCGCAATAGCTTTATTTGGTGAGATGGCGAATTCGAGCATAAGAATGAAGAATAGCAGCGGAGAAATAGCGAATTTCTACTTCGAAGGGATAGCTATTAACAAAAGCGGCGGATACGATAAGGTCGTTGCGGTCAATTTCCTGCAAAATGTATTCTTCGTTAAGAGCAACGTTACGGAGATATACAACGTAACGAGAATAGGCGGGCTTAACATCGCATTCATGCACGACAGCAATTTTACAAAGATTCTCGAAGCAAAACCTGAGATGAGAGCAATTATAATAAAGTGGAATGAGAGTGGAAGGTAATACAACAATTCTCCTTTTCGGTAAAGGCTATTTCAAATCTAACAGAAAAGCGGAGTTATTCGGTGCTGCAATTGATGAAATAGAAGTTCCTGAAGGAAAAGCTTATCCCATATACCTCAGAGATGACTCCAACGTTGAAATAAAGGGTAATTATTTATTAATCAATGGCAAAACTATCCCGAAATCATGGGAAAATTTTGTTAAAAAAGATTACAGAAGGATTTTCGTTATGGGGGATGTTGACAAGGGTAAAAGCAGCTTTTGCGTCTATGCTATGAACAAGCTCAATATAGGCGAGGCGATAGATGCAGATATAGGACAGAACGATATAGCTCATCCCGCAGCAATGGGTTTGGGTTTAAAAAGATCGGAAATATATTCGCTCTCGCAGCTGAAATTGAAAGATGCAGCCTTCGTTGGAGTAATTTCTCCTTCCGGATTTGAAGCGAGGTGCCTCAAAGCATTCAAGTATCTTACGAAAATTGCTGGAGAAGATGTTATAGTAGATACGACCGGTTGGATAAGGGGAAAGAAAGCGAGGGATTACAAGCTTGCAAAGATTGAGATTTTCGAGCCGGAAGTCGTTGTGAGTTTCGATTTCTATCCATATTTCATCGAAAATTGCGATGTCTATCAGGTTGAGAGCTTCGTCGTAAAGAAGAGGGATAGAAATGCGAGATTCTATTTCAGAGGGAGGAAATACGAAGAATGGCTGAGAGGTGCTGAGATTTTTGAAGTGAATGCTGAGGATGTTGAATTGCAGAATACGACGATGTTCAAAGGGGACGAAATCAGGGATGAAATCCTCGAAAGCTTCGGAGATGTTATTTACGCTGAGAAAGGTTTCGATTTCCTCAACATATATTCCGAGAGATTCGAAGTTGGAACGGAGGTTCTTAAATTTTTGAGAGAATACTTTAATGTTACAGAAATCAACATCGTGAAGCCTTCGGATTTAGAGAATCTATTTGTGGGATTGAGAGATGAGAAATACATTTCTCCGGGATTGCTTAAAGAGATCGATTTCGAAAATAAGAGGTTAAAGTTTTTGGGGAAGAAAAGCGCAAGAGTTATATCCTTCAGCAACTTCAAACTTAGTGAAGATTTAAAAGAGATGGTAGTGAGGGTTCCATGATAGAGGTTAGGACTAAGAAGAGAGAGGAGATTGTGGATATAACTGATGAGGTCAAAAAATATGTTAAAGGAAAATCCGGGTTGCTTCTCGTATATACCCCCCATACAACGACAGCGATAACAGTGAATGAAGCTGAGAGCGGGCTTCTCGAAGACATAATATCGAAGATGAGCGAAATAATTCCGAGAGGTGCTGGATATAAGCATGACAGAATCGATGACAATGCAGACGCACATATAAAAGCAAGCATAATCGGGAATTCCGCAATAATTCCAATAGAAAATGGGCGATTGTTGCTCGGAACATGGCAGAGAATCCTCTTCTTAGAATTCGACGGTCCAAGAAACAGAAGAGTGATCGTTGAAGTTTATGAAACCAAGAAGGATTGAAGGGAGACAGGATTATTACTACTGGAAAGCAAAGAAGGATGGATACAGAAGCAGAGCAGCATACAAACTCTTGCAAATGAACAAGAAATTCGGAATTTTAAAAAACGGTTACTGGGCATTAGATCTCGGCTCCTCACCCGGTGGC
>CAZVXC010000044.1:6524-8946 GCA_964631435.1 uncultured archaeon
GCTGGAGTCAGGTTGCTGTTGAGCTTGGAGCGAACGTTGTTGCAGTGGATATAAATCCTATGAAGAGCATTGAGAACGTCGTATTCATTCAAGGGGACATTACGAAGGATGAAACAAAGGAGAAAATTCGGGAAATTAGAGAGAAATTCGATGTCGTTTTATGCGATGCTTCTCCGAAGATCACAGGTCATTGGGACATAGATCATTTCAGATCAGTTGAAATTTCGAGAGCGGCATTCGAAATCGCAAAGGAATTTCTGAGATTTGGCGGCAATTTCGTTGTCAAGATGTTTCAGGGAAGCGAGACACCAAGCTTGTATAGCGAGTTCAAAAGATATTTCAGGTTTAAGAAACTGCACTCTCCTCCTGCGTCGAGAAAAAGAAGCTCGGAGATATATTTCATCGGAAAGGGGTTTATGTTAAGCAAAAAATAATCACCTTATCGTGAACCTTGCAGCCTCTATCCTCTCGCTTTTGCACCTCGGGCATCTCTTAGCATTCGCTTTGCTTAACTCGAATCCGCAATTCTTGCATCTCGGAGGAATCATCATAAGCCTCCTTCCCTTTCTCTTCACAATCCTCGATACCCTCTTTAAAATCTCGTAAATCTCCTTTTCCCTCTCAGCCTCTAAATCGAGTTTGATACATATTTCTTTCGCCGAAAGCTCATATTTTTCAAGCAAAGCTATTACCTTCTCAGTTAACGTCTGCATACTAAACCCTAAATTTCCATTCTCTCCTTATTTCTGGGACATTCGCAATAACATTCCTTTTTATGAACTTTATCGCATCCCTGCCATAGAGCTTTGACACCCTTTTCACATTAACTATAAAGCATCCCGGAATTCTGACATCTGAAATCTCAGAAAGCTTCTTCGAAATCTCTATGAATTCGTATATGCTTTCCGCCCTGCTAAGATTTAGCCCGTTCTTAACCATAACGTCAGCATCATAAACAGATACAGGCTGCAGGAACATCTCCATACCCAGCTTCCCAGCGAATTCGGCGATTTTAAAAGTATCTTCATCGTTAATTCCCGGCATGTAAATTGTCCTGAGGATGGCTTTGGCTGATGAATCTTTGAGTGCTTTAATATTCTCTACTAAGCTTTCAAAGAGATCAAAGCCAGTTATCTTAACGTATTTCTCTCTCGAAAAGGCATCTAAGCTGACTATGATGATGTCGAAGAATTTCTCAAGTTTATTCGTAGCATCTTTGCTCAGAAGAGTCCCGTTCGTTTGTAAATCGAGTCTCGCATCGAAAATATCCTTAAGCCTCTTTGCAACTCTAACAACCTCTTCAACCCCCGCAACTAGGGGTTCACCGAACTGAGAGATTGTTATAGCTTTAACATCCCTGTCATCTCCGTAATATCCGGAAATCGGCGCTTTTCCCTTTCTTACGGCAACGTTTGAATAGCAGTAGATGCAATTTAAGTTGCACCTCGTAGTTATTTCATAGCTCGGATGATGAATAGGGTTGTCGATGTTTTCATCATTTCCCTGGCAATACATGCAGTGAGATGACGCTTTCATAACTTCCCTCTATAGAACTTCGTTGCCGGACATCCCAAGCACCTTTCAGCTTCATATCTCCTGCAATCGCCGCAAAACACTCCGCACGGTGCTTCTCCTTCTTTCTTCTCCGGGATAACCTTGAGGTGAACGAAGCTATCGTAATACATCTCCTGAACCGGATATATCTCGAATCTCCTTATTCCCGGCTGCGATCTTAGGGAACACTTTTCGAGCGTTATGCTCTCTAAGGAATGAAAATCTTCGGCAAACAGGATTGCGAATAGGTTGTAGCTTCCGGTTGTTACGAAGAACTTTATTATTCTCGGACAGTCTCTGAACTTTTCGAGCAACTTTTCTAATGCATCAGAACTCTCTATTTCCATCGCAGCTATTGCTAAGATTATCCTAAGCTTATCCGCATTTAACAGAGCTGAGATCTTAATCCCATTATTTTCGAGTTTCTTCAACCTCTTCTTCGCTCCCATCGCAGATAAACCTACTTCCTTTGCTATCTCAGAAAGCGTCGCCCTTCCGTTTTCCTGCAGTATCGAAATTATCTTCCTATCTTTATCATCCATACAACTTTTCAACTTTTTAAGTTTAAAAAGGTTAGGTATCCACACGCATCGATGCAACATCGTTTCCAATCTAAAGGAAGTTTAAAAAATATACCGAAAAGTAAAAATAGGTTTAATACCTCAATATTATCATGGAGATAAAAGAAGTTCTGCCCTGCATAGCGGATCCGAAAAAGATAAGGGTGATCGGAAAGATAGATGTCGAGAATTTTACACAGGTTATGCCGTATCTCGCAAGGGTTATTCCGAATGCATCTTACAACGAAAAGAACGGCTGGATTACGTTTAAAAAAGGTGTGAGAATTATCACGATACACAGTGACAGC
>CAZVXC010000045.1:0-8937 GCA_964631435.1 uncultured archaeon
TTCTATTACCTTTGCGTGTCTTTCAGGAACATCAACATATAAAACCTCGTTACCCGTTAGCTGTCTTCCTATCGTAACTCCATCTATTGCGATAGCGATCTCATCACCTTCCTTTGCAACGCTGATATTTTCTCCCGATTTCTGCATGCTCCTTACAGTTCCTGCAACGCTTCCATCAGGTTTTATAAGTCTAACATCCTTCCTCAATTCCCCAGCTAACACTCTGATGCCTATTACTGCGGGTTTGCTTCGTCTGAATATGAAATCCTTCAGAAGCTGGATTTTTGCAGGCATAATAATGGATTCGATTTTCTGCCTCTCTCTAAGTCTCTTCTCTTCATCCCTCCAGAGAGTGAAGTTGTCGATTAGATTGTAAATTATCCGATCTATGAACATCCTAACGTTATATTTTGCAGCCTCCTCCTCAACTCCCGGAAGGGGCTTGACATTAAATCCGACTATAACCCTGTTAAGTTCATCTCTGTTCGCAGAAGCTTCTATAACATCCTTCTTCGTTATATCTCCAACATCTGCCTTCTTTATTGGGATTTCGAGTTCTTTAAACTCGTTTATCAAAGCCTCTAAGGAGCCGAGAGTGTCCGCTCTTATAACTATCCCTTCTTCATCCGTTTTTATAGCTATCTCCTGATACTCTTTCCTTATTCTCTCTTCAAACCTCTTAACATCCTCCTCACTTTCGACAGCTTCGAATTCGCTTCCTGCGAGAACACCTTCGATGTTCGGTGCGACTATTTTTATACCGGCGGCAGCGGTAACGCTTTCAACGCTCTTAAACTTGCTCTCAAGCCTCATCTCTCTAACAGGTCTCGGCCTGAGCAGAGCTTTTACGTGAGTCTGAATAACCCCGTTAATTCCGCCTATAACTATTTTATCCCCTACTCTGAGTGTCCCGTCGTAGAGGATAGCATCGAACGTCAATCCCAAGCCTTTCTCTTCCTTAACTTCCAAAACAGTTCCCTTCGCTTTCCCTTCAACGTGAAGCCTTAGCGTCTTTTCTAAATACCTCTGAGCAAGCCCGACAAGGATCATCAAAAGCTCTGCAACACCTTCTCCGGTTAATGCAGATATCGGAACTATAGCAACAGTCCTCGTAAAATCCCTTATTCTGTCGAATCTATCCGCTGAGAATCCTCTTGTGTAAAATTCACCTATCAGCTCATAGATTTTGTTATCAAGCCTCTTTCTTGCAACATCTTCCTGCATAGCGTAGCTCTTCGTGAATGGCGTATCTTCATAGCTCTGCCATCCCGGAATCTTGTCAATCTTATTCGCCGCAACTACAAAAGGAGTTTTGAACGTTTTTAATATCATCAAAGCTTCCTCTGTCTGAGGCTTGAATCCCTCGTTTATATCTATTATAAGGATCGCGAGATCGGCTAATGCACCACCTCTCCTTCTTAAGTTTGTGAAAGCTTTGTGTCCCGGAGTGTCGATGAAAAGCAAACCGGGTATCGTTACGTTAGCTTTCCAAATATCCTTGCATATTTCCTTTATAACGCTAATAGGGACTTCGGTTGCGCCTATGTGCTGAGTTATGCCTCCGGCTTCCTTGGCCGTAACTCTCGATTTTCTTATCTTGTCGAGTAACGTTGTGTTATGAACGATTACTCCATTTGCAACGAAGTTGTGGGTATGCGTTGTTAGATCGTAAACGTAGCCATCGTAATCTTCCTCTTCAGTCTCTGCAACTTCTATGAAAGCTATGTTCTCGATTAAGTTACTTATGTATTCAATTTGCCCATCGAACTCTCTCTTTTCCCAGATTTCCAAAGCTTCCTTTCCGAGTTCTGTTAAGCCTTTTTCGCAAATCAAACCATCTTCTATGAATGCTTTGATGTATCTCTCATCATGCAGCTCTCCTTTCAGAACAGCTACCTTTCTATCCAAATCCTCACAGCCTTTCTGCAAAACCTCGATAAACTTCCTTATCACATCATAGCTCGGCAATTCCTTTCCTTCGTATTTCTCATATGAAGGAATATGCTCAGCCATCTCAGTTTTTGTAAATCCGAACAGGATTCTAAGCCTTTTGAGTTCCATTTGTAACGGATACCTCTCGCCTTCCTCGCTATTCTCTATGAGCCTTTTTAGCAGTGCTTTCGCTGTTAATCCTATGCTTAGGAGTCTTTCAAGATTTCTCTTGCCTGAGATTATGAGAGAATGCCCATTTATCTTCGAAATTATCCCGAATCTTAGTAGAAGCAGAGAGAGCGCTTTTGTAAATTCTTCCGAATCGTTCGAAACCTCAATTCCACGCTCACTTATGATTGCTCTCGAATCGAAATATCCTCTGATGAACTCTGAGAGCAAATCATTAGGTGCTACGAAAAGTATCGTTTCAGGATACTGTGTCCTGAGAAGGTTGCCTGCTGAATAGAAAATGGATTTCCACCCCTCTAACGTTTGAGGAATTGGATCGAGCGTTTTCGAACGAATGAAATCCAAGAATCTCTCAAAGCTACTGTTTCCCAATAGGATTTTAGGTATAGCCACGTAATCGCCCTCTTTAAGCTCACAAGCTTTCTTCCATCCGGAATTTGTAAGGAAAGGATGTTCGGGTGTTACAGATATTGTATGCCAGTTCTTCAGCTTAACCCTAATTATCTTCCCTTTATGCCTCAATTTCCATACATGCGTTGCTCTAAGAGTTTCGCTTTTCGCCTCTCTGGAAAAACTCTGAACATCTGTAAACAACTCTCGAATTTCACATCCGTTTTCCTTGTAGAACGGCTTCGCAGAATTAAATAATTTCTCAATTTTGAATAAGCCGAGAGCTGTCGCTACAATCGATTCTGGTATCAAACATTTTCCGTGATCAACATGTCCTAAAACCGAAACTATTGGTGTTCTAAGCTTCTTCATCTTTCGTAAACCCAGTCCTCGTCTATCCTTTTATACTCCAGTATTTCATTCTCATCGAAGAAAAGGCTTATCTCCCTCTTTGCAGCTTCGTTCGAGTCTGCGGCGTGAATAACGTTCCTTCCGATGTCAATCGCAAAATCCCCTCTTATCGTTCCCGGAGATGCTTCTATCGGATTTGTTTTTCCGACTAAGTTCCTTACAACCCTTACAGCATCTCTTCCCTCTACGACCATCGCAACAACTGGAGCTGAAGTTATATACTCGACAAGGGGGTTAAAGAAATCCTTTTTTCTATGCTCTTCGTAATGCCTCTCTGCAAGCTCTCTCGATATCTGCATCATTTTCATTGCGACAATTTTTAAGCCTTTTTTCTCGATTCTCGAAATTATCTCCCCTATTAACCCTCTCTGAACGCCGTCCGGTTTGATCATTACGAAAGTTCTCTCCATGCTTTACCTCCTGTTGTAATATTTCGTCCATTTAAGCTTTCTCGGATTTCTACGGAGCTTTAGCATATTCTTCTCGCATTTCCCTGAGCAGAAATAGAGCAATTTCCCATCCTTCCTTACATACACCTTCCCAGTTCCCGGCTCTATCTCCTCTCCGCAAAATGAGCAGATTTTCTTTTCTATCGGCATAATATCACCTTACCGTCAGTTTCTTCGCTTCTCTTGCCGTCTCCTTTATCATGAGTATATCCCCAACTCTTACAGGACCGAAAACGTTCCTCGTTATAATCCTTCCTTTGTTTTCCCCGCCGAGAACTCTGACTTTAACCTGTGTAGCCTCACCATGCATTCCAGTCCTTCCGACGATCTCCACAACCTCGGCAGGCTGAATATCCTCATCTTCAGCCATATTCTCACCCTAAATTACTTCTTTAAACCGCTTAGTTTCGAAACTATATTATCGAGGTCTTTCTTAGCCTCACCTTCGTTCAGTATTGCCGCTGAAGCACATGAGACTTCAATTCCCACTGCTCTTCCGAGTTCCTCTTTGCTTTTGACGTATATATACGGTATGTTCTTCTCCTCGCAAAGCAAGGGGAGATGAGCAACTATCTCCGGAGGATCGACGTCCATAGCTATGTAAACGAGTTTCGCCAAACCCCTTTCTACAGATTTTGTCGTCTCGTTAGTCCCTTTTTTAATCTTACCAGTTTCCCTCGCTTTTTGCAATAACACTAAAGCTTCCTTTTGCAACTCTTCAGGAACCTCAAATCTGACGAACACCATTTTAAACACCTCCTTCCTTCCCGTCATCATTCATCGGGCCTTTTATACTTTTTCGTATTGTTTTTAAAGTTTTATGCTACCCAATTTGGGTTGATTTAAAAAGGTTTATTCGCATGATTGTTCATTTGATTCTCAGAGATGCGTTCAGAAAATTTTATCTACATCAGATAAAATTATTGACACATGGATCGAGTTACATTAGCAATAGTAGCCCTGCTAATAACGATAGCTATTGTAGCATCTGCAATCGCCTACTTCTTCGGAATAACGTTCCTTCTAAAAATAATATTCGGCTTAGCTTACGTCGCCTTAGCTCTTATACTCGCTCTGCTTGCTGCGATAACAGTTTATGCGAAATCTTTCAAATTTTCAGCCCTCTCAGCTCTTGGATTTATCCTCTCCATCTACGGAATCTACAGCACATACATCTGGAATCCGAGCGGTGTTGTAGCAACGGCAGCTATTTTTGCAATAGCGTTCGCAATCTCAATCTGGTATATCTCCGAACCTGATCTCAGCTTATCTGAGAGGTTCAGAAGTGCGGAAAGCCTTTTCAAAAAAGGAAACTTCAGGGCTGCGGCAAGAAAATTCGAAAAGAAGGGGGATTATTTGAAGGCTGCGGAAGCATACATAAAAGCCGGAATGCTCGAAAGTGCAGCTTGGTGCTACGAAAAAGCTGAGAAGTTTCTTGAGGCTGCGAAGATTTACGAGATGCTTGCAGAGAAGAATAAGGATAGCTACTACTGGAAGGAGGCGTATGAATTTTACAAGAAAGCTAACGACTTGAAAAACGCAGCTAAATGTCTCGAAAAGTATGCTGAGGATGAGCCATGGTTCTGGGAGGATGTTGCGGAAATATACAAGGAGATAGGAGATGAGGATAAATACAGAGAAGCTTTAAGGAAAGCTCTGGATTATTACAAGAAAGAGGCAGAAGAGGAAGGCGTTTTCTGGGAAGATGTTGCGAAGATTTACGAAGAGCTTGGCGAGATTGAGCTTGCAAAAGGTGCTTGGGCGAGGTATGCGAATTACTGCAAGGAAGAAGCTGAGAAGGATGCTGCTTGGTTCAAGCACTTAGCTGAGGCATACGAAAAGCTTGGACTTAAGGAGAAAAGCAGGGAGGCTTGGGAGAAGTATGAGGGATACAGAAAGAGAAAATTTTAAAAAATAGCTCGGAGAGGTATTAGAATGAAAGTCGCTATCATCGGTGCCGGAAATCTGGGGATAGCTATAATGAAGAACGCTGCGAAAAATGCTGAAATCGTTGCTGTAAGAAGAAGAAAGGAGCTTATACCAAAACTCGATAATGTAATTCCCGCATCGGATATAGAAGAGGCGAAGGATTGCAACATATTCATAGTTACACTCAAACCGAACACATTCAGAAAAAACATGAAAATCATAGGAGAAATCGTGAAGGGGAAGCCGCTGATAAGTTTCGCCGCAGGAGTGAAACTCGATGAAATGCTGAAATACATCGAAAACCCGTATAGAGCTATGACGAACCTTGCGATCGAAGAGAAAAGCGTAGTAGCATGCTATCCGCCTGAGGCTGCCGAGCATCTCAGATTTCTGAATGCGGAGTTTCTCTATTGCAACGATGAAAATGAACTCGACGCTATGACATCCTTCATAGGAAGTTCGCCAGCCATAATCTCGAAACTAATTCACGGATTTATAATAGCGGCACTTAACGAAGGTGTGAGCTATAAGAACGCTCTGAAAGCGGCGATATCATCTTTCGAAGCAGCATCATTCTTATATTCGAAATACGGCTTAGAGAATGTGATAGAGAGAGTCGCAACGCCTTCCGGCACTACAGCAGCTGGACTCGTCGAGGTATTGGATGCTGAAAGAAAATTTATCAGCTCCCTTATAACAGCAAGCAGAAGGGGGAAGGAGATATGAGCGAGCTTGATTTGCTTAAGAAATACGTTAAGGATGAGAAACTGATTAAACACTGCATAGCAACCGCTGCGATAATGAGGAACGTTGCGAGAGAGCTTAAGGAAAATGAAGATCTTTGGTGGAGGATAGGGATTCTGCATGACATAGATTACGAGATTGTTGAAGGGGATATGAAGAAACACGGAATTGTGGGTGCTGAAATTCTGAAAAAGGAAGGTTACGACGATGACATCGTGGAGGTTGTAAAAAGGCATAACCACATGATCTTCGGAGATTACGAAAAGCCGATAGAGATTGCTTTACAAGCTGCTGACAGCATTTCTGGATTGATAATAGCATGTGCACTCGTTAAAAAAGGTAGAATAAGCGATGTAACTGTTAAGACTGTTAAGAAGAAATTTAAGGAGAAGAGCTTTGCTGCTGGGTGCGATAGAGACAGAATAAGGCTTATTGAAAAGCTCATGCCTTTAGAAAGATTTTACGAAATTTCGATAAA
Source organism: uncultured archaeon (assembly GCA_964631435.1). Classification (GTDB taxonomy): domain Archaea; phylum Halobacteriota; class Archaeoglobi; order Archaeoglobales; family Archaeoglobaceae; genus Geoglobus. The sequence continues at coordinate 6,523 of CAZVXC010000045.1, forward strand.
GGCTTTACAAGATGTGAAAGATGATCTCGGCTTAGAGTAATTTTTTAACTTCTATAACCTCTAACGGAATTCTCTGAAGCCTCTTCCCAATTTCATACTTCGCTATCCTCGCAGCATGCTCTTCGCTCTGAGCGTTGAAAACCTTCATCTCGAAAATAAGTCCGACGAGAGCTACTCCGGCGACCATAAACACGCTTTTCAAAGGAGAATGGCATTTCGGACATTCCGTATCTCCAACATCAATTTCAACGAAGTCCAAATCTGGGCTAAGTCTTTTTCCAGCTTCTGCAACGGCAATATTCATAGCATCCTTAACGCTCTTAGCCTTTCTAACTATCCAAGCACCCTGCAGAATTACGAGGTAATCCGGCATGGTATCACCGCCATATTTTATCGAGCTTCATATCTTCTTTTTCCGAAATTATCTTTATCTCAACCAATCTCCATCCCTTCCTGTCTTTGATCAGAGCCAACGGGGTGTTTTTGCAGTAAAAAACATCTATCCTCTTTTTTAATCTGTGTTTCTTTTTGCAAACCGGGCATTCAACTTCTATCTCCTCCACAATTTCTTAAAGCTGCTTTTGAAGATATAATTTGCTGAGCGATCGAAAGCTCTATATCAGATGCATCGAGGTTTCGTATATGAAGAATGTTCTGTTTGAGAAAAAAGACAGGATAGGAATTATAACGTTGAACAGACCGGAAAAGAGAAATGCCCTTTCCTTCGAGCTGTTGTCCGAGCTGAAAGGACTCATAGATGAAATATCTAAGAATCGAAGAGAGAGAGTCGTGATAATAAGAGGGGCGGGAAAAGCTTTCTCATCCGGACACGATCTGAACGAGATACTGAACAGGCATCCGTGCGAGGTTGAAAAGCTGTTTCTCAAATGCTACGAAGTTATGAAAGCGATAAGAGAAGCACCTCAACCTTACATCGCACAGGTTCACGGCATCGCAACCGCAGCAGGTTGTCAGCTTGTTGCGGCATGCGACATGGCTGTTGCATCTAAGTCAGCGAAATTCGCAACTCCAGGGGTAAAAATAGGTCTATTCTGCTACACGCCGACTGTCTTTGTTAGCAGAGCTGTCGGAAGGAAGAAGGCGTTCGAAATGGGTTTTACAGGGGAGCTAATAGATGCGGAGGAAGCTTTGAAGTTCGGATTAGTTAATAAAGTCGTTGAGGACGATAAGCTTCAAGAAGAGACTCTAAAGCTTGCAGAAAAAATTTCTAAATACAGTCTCAGAGTTCTTGAGTCTGGGAAGAGGTTCTTCTACAAGCAGATCTTTATGGAGGATTTTCAGGCTCTCGCCTATGCTACCGAAATAATATCTCTTCATAGCTCAAGTGATGACGCAATAGAAGGAATCTCAGCGTTCTTTGAGAAGAGAGAGGCTAAGTGGGAATGAAAAAGTTTTTATTATCCCTTGCTTATGCAAGCTTAGATGATGAATTTGGCAGGAGCTGAGCGAGAGCGATGATGAAGGCTGTACTTTCTGATAAAATTTTTAACATTAACGCAAATTCATCCTCATGTATTCGATAGCAATTAACAATGGCACATGCTACATAAACGGAGAGTTTATCAAAGCTAACATAGGAATCGAAGGAAAAAGAATTGCGAAGGTTTCGAAGGAAAGATTGAAAGGGGAAATTGAATTTGATGCAAGAGGAATGATTATTATCCCGGCTTTTTTCAACGCTCATACGCATGCTGCCATGATTCTGCTTAGAGGCGTTGCGGAAGATTTAGAGCTGAATCAATGGCTGAGAAACGTTTGGAGAATCGAAAGGAAGATGGACGGGAAAGATGTTTACTGGGGAACTATGCTTGCGATAGTTGAGATGATAAAAAGCGGAATCGCCTGTTTCAGCGATCTATACATATTCATGGATGAGGTTGCGAAAGCAGTGGGCGAAACTGGCATTAGAGCAGTCCTGTGTTACGGAATGGCGGACAGAGGGGATTATGAGAGGGCTAAAGAAGAGCTGAAAATTGGGGAGGAATTTATAAAAAACTGGGATAACTCATTTGACGGCAGAATAAAAGCCATATACGGCCCTCATGCACCATATACATGCTCACCGGAATTTTTACAGATGATCAAAGAGAGAGCAGACGATATGGGGGCGAAGATACACATCCACGATTCAGAAACGACATGGGAAGTTGAGGAGATCAAGAAAAAATACGGCTTAACTCCGGTGAGATTGCTCGATAAAATCGGATTTCTCGACAGAAACGTCATAATAGCTCACGCAGTCTGGATCGATGATGATGAACTTGAGATTTTAAAGAGCAGAGGTGTTAGCGTTGCATATAACCCCATAAGCAATATGAAATTAGCTTCAGGAATTGCGAGAGTAAGGGAGATGCTCGAAATCGGGGTAAACGTATGTTTGGGAACGGATGGTGC
>CAZVXC010000046.1:0-8534 GCA_964631435.1 uncultured archaeon
TTAATATTTATATTTCTACTGCCTTAAATAGCCTCAGAAGGCAGCAAGAAGTAAGACCAATATTTTTACAAAAAATTCGATAATGGGCCCGCGGGGGTTTGAACCCCGGACCTTGCGCTTATCAGGCGCACGCTCTAACCAGGCTGAGCCACGGGCCCTCTTTCGATGTTGCCATCTTAGTGTTTATGAAATTTATGGTATTTCCGAAAGCGGATAGAGATGTAAATCTCTGTCTTTAACACTTACGATGTAATCGTCAGTTATCCCAGCAAGCGATCCGGGAACCTTTATTTCGCTAACAAATTCGCTATCTTCGAATACCTTGATGTAATCATCATATCCGAGATAAACTCTGCGATCGTCGCAAAGCATTCCACATGGCTTGTCTGCTTCACAACTCCACAAAATCTCGCCATCATGAGATAACACGTTAAGCTTCTCATCGTAACATGCTATAATCTTTTGAGAGGCTGAAACAAAAGGATTTTCAGCGTCATAAATCTTCTTAAGCGTTCCGTTAAATGTGTATATCCCGTCTTGGGCTGAGATTACGGCTGAGCTATTCAATGCGATAATTCTCTCTATCTTCAGATTCTTCTTTTTTCTTCCGATGTAGAACGCTTTTGTAGTTCCAATAAGAATCTGCTCTTTCCAGAAAGCTATGTCTTTTATGTAGCCATCCAATCTTCGGGTATCTATGTTTTCCCCTCCAAAACCTATCTCGTGAATATAGCTGTTAAGCCACTCTGATGCAACAGCGATTCTATCTCCCCCGATTGCTACCGCTACGACATCATCTGGCCTCTCCCAGCATCCAACGATTGTCAAAAACTGTTTATACCACCGAACATCGCCACTTAGAGAGTATAGGTAAATTTTTCCGTCCATAAAGTCCGTTCCGACTGCTAAGATATCTTTTCCGATGTCTAAGGATAGGATATTGACATCCGTGTATGGATCGCGGTAATAAGTTGTGCTTAGCTTTTTTTCCCAAAGGAGTTTGTCTCCTTTAAACAGATATATCCAGCCATCCGAGCAACCGATACCTATGTAATTACCCTTAGCTTTTACGACATTGATTCCGCCGTTGCAATTGAAACTCAACATGGTGAATTATAGTTTGCAGAGTAGGTTGATTAAATCTTTTACGCTCCATGATATGCTAACGAACATCTGTTATCATCAGAAAAGATGCATCGCCGTTTACTCTAAATTGAGCTTTTGGAATAAAGACACTGTCAAGAACAATCTTAAAAAATACAAATTATGCGATCCTCGATCCAGCAGATAATTGAAGAAATCAGGAATAAAAAAGTCTTTCGAAGGGACAAAGAAAAAATAGAATTAAAGCTACTTTCAGCATTACTCTATTTTTATGGACTTTCTCTGAGGTAAAGCAAACGAATTCATCTCTCTTTTTTAGCAAATAAGTCATAAATCTGTGATAATATATTATCACAGGATCAAAAGGGTGTTAAAGCCTCCAAAAAAGAAGAGAGGAGGGCTATCAAATATTGTGAAAATAAACCAGTAGTGGTTGTGTGGAGAATATTCTTCAAATAGGCTCTGAAAAGATTTGGAGTGAAATACAGCTATGAAACCTTTGGATACAGAAATACTGTCGAATCTTTCATCTCTCTGCTGGGAGGAGAACAAAGATGCTCTGGAATAAGTCTTCCATTCTATATTTCCTTTGACTCTGTGCTAAGCTAACTGGTGTGTTTTGTAGGGTTATATAATTTGAGGTGTTATCTTGACAGTATCAGTCTGGAATAAACTCAAGCGCCGAAAAAATCACCTCCTAATGTCTTACATTAAAATTAAGCTAAAAAAATAAAATTAAAAAAATCATAATTAACCTATCTCAAACTCTCGGCGCCCACTCAGGCAATCTCTGCCATGCAATTGGTCCGAAGACGTAATGCGACAGAACGAATCCGAGTATTATGACTATTGCCGCCACTATGAAGAACGTCAGCCATGGTCTTGCACCGAACTTCACGAACTCTCTGAATCTCGTTGTCATACCGATGCTGAAGAACGTGAATATGAACGTCCACGTTCTCATCGTTTTTATCGGTCCTATCAGATTCGGTTTCATAACGTGGAAGTATGTGTAACTCGTTACGCTCATTGTGACGAGTGTCATGACGAAAGATGCCACTAGGAATCCTATGACGAACTTGGGGAACCTCCACCATATCTCCATTGCAGATGGTCTTTCCCCGCTCTCCTCTCTCTCCCACTTCGTCGTCGCTATCACTGCCATTATGAACGCCCACAAGCCTATCCAGATATCTCTCCCTATGACCTTCATCAGCGTATATGCCCACAGAGCCAGATCAAGTGGGTTAGCTCCGCTGACAACCTTTGCGACGTGGTCTGCATACCATGTGCCGTACCAATCAGCTGCTGCGAAACCGGCAGCATCGGCGAACTCAGAAGTGCCTATCCATGCTCCAGCTTCTCCGGGATGCATCGGGGGGTGCATACTCATTGCTGCTATAGGTATCAGGAATATCGCGATTATAGCCATTACGATAACCGCTGCTATACCGAGAACGTAGTCCTCTTTCTTAGCTCTTACAGCAGCAGCCATTGCGATAGATGCTGAGACACCGCAGACCGCCGCTCCCGCACCAAGAACTGCAGAGAGCCTTTTATCTAATCCTAAGCTTGTTCCAATTATGTATGCGATGATGAAAGCTATTATAGCTACTGTTGCAGCTTGAGCAACAACGTAAGGCCCTGCCATGTAAATCAGAGTAAAAGGCAGCGTTGCACCGAGCAGAACGATACCTGTTTTGATATAGTATTCAACTCTGAATCCTGCGTCCATCCATTTCGGAAATTTGATAGCGTTGCTTAATATCAGCCCGACGATAACTGCAAGAATAGGTGGTTCGAGGTTGTAGTTGTGCACAGTTTCATTCGCTGCAATTAAGAATATAAGTATTGACACGATATATACGAATGTGAAAGACGGCAGGAATTCTCTCGGCTTAAATCCTAGAATAGCGCTCGTTATCGTGAATATCGCTGCCCAAAATACGAAGTTAACTACATATCCGAACCACTTTGCTGAGTAATATGCCGTAACCTGATCCCATGTTTTCCATTTGCCCGGTGCTGAGACTGCAAGCGTCTTCAAAGCTGGGACATTGCCTGTGTAATAGCATACCAGCCCGATCACTATTACGATGAAAGCCATCCATACGGCCCACCAGTCTTCTGTTTTCCATAGTGTCTGCCAACCTCTGACGACTTCGACTCTTATCGATTCTTCGTATCCGCAAGCGGTGCATCTCCAGACATCTTCTAACCTTTCCATTTCCTCCCCACATTTGGGGCATTTCTTAGTCTCAGCCATACGGCTCACCTCAAAAGCTTCGGAAATAGATTATGGATTGACAGAAAACTTAGTTATATCGCCATACTAAAGTGTCAAAAACTGTCAATAAAAAGGAGATGCTACATATATCCTATTTGAAAATACCCTTGTCATATCATACTAAGATGGGAAAAATAGAGGTAACGATAGATTATTCAAATAAAAGCCTTCCTTCATCGGTTATTTCTATCAGCTTAGTCCTTCCTAATTTAACAACATTAACGAGACCTCTGCTCTTTAATTGTTTGATTCTCTTCTTAACAGTGTTCCTCGCTAAATTAAGCTCCTCCATCGTATCTTTTATCGATGGTTTTTCTCCAGTTTTGTTTTTGAGATAAACGAATCTCAAAAGCTCATAGAGTTCTGGCTGAAGTTTTATCTCTTTCTTTTGAAGGAGATTGCATTCGAGTTTCAAAAGTTCCCACTGCTTATCATCCAACAGCTTCGAATTAACGACGAATATCGCTATGCCTCTCCTTAATATAAAGAAATCCTCTCTTATCTGCTGGATCATCTCAAGGATTGAATCGAAGTTCAGTTTAGTTATCAGATAATCAAGCTCTATGACAGCAACGCTCTTTCCGCCTGAGTTGAATATGGCATTCTTTATAGCATCTATTCTCGGCTGTATCGTCCCCTTACCATTCTTTTCTGAGAGCCAGAGTATTTTGCAATCTTTCAAGCCATCGAGGTTTCTTCTTGAGATTACGATTCCTGAAAAGCCGGCTTTTGTTGTATCTCTTAGGACATCTAAGGCGAGATCGAAGTTGTCCGTTAGATATGCTCTCCCAATCTCGACTTTATATTTCAACACCCTCCTCAGTATTTCTTGCTCGGATTTAATTTTGTGAGATGCATCTCTCGCTATTATCGATATTCCTGCCATTCCACCATTTTCGAAAATTGGAGATGCTGTTATCTCAACATCCTTAACATCACCATCTCTGCAAACCTTTTTCCCCTCGAAAGATATGTTCTGCGATCCATTTCTAATCTTTTTGAGTATGTAATCGAATTCCCTTTCGTATCCATCTGGAAGAAGCTTGCTTATGTGCATTCCTATTGCTTCTTCTTTTTTCCATCCAAATAACCTTTCTGCACCTTTGTTCCAGCTCGTAATAACGCCATCCATGTTTATAGATAGTATCGCATCGTATGAGTTCTCAATTATGCTCGCAAGATACTTCAGCTCCGACGTTTTTCTCTCAAGCTCCTCGTAGGCTTTCTTGAGCTTTTCTTCATTCTTCTTCTTTTCGGTTATATCTCTCATTATCGCAACAAATCCCGTGATCTCGCCATTCGCATCGTATATAGCTGTTAGAGTTTGATCAACGACAATAATCCTCCCGTCCTTCGTTATCCTGTAGGCTTCGATGTCCTTCGCATACCCTTCCAATACCGCCCTTCTGAAATTCTCGCTACATTGCTCTGTCATGCCGTTTGGCATTAGCGTTGTGAAATTCTTTCCAATCATCTCCTCAGCTTTGTATCCGAACATGGTTTCTGCACCCTTGTTCCATGAGAGTATGTTTCCGTCTAAGTCTAAGGAGACTATAGCATCTATCGTATGCTCGGTTATGGCTGCGAGATGAGCTGTTCTCTCTTCGTGCTTCTTTCTGTCTGTTACATCCCTACCTATGCCGATGTAGCCCAAGAAATTCTCATCCTTATAAATCGGACTTAAGCTGAACTCGAAAATCCTTCCGTTAATCGTAAGGGTTTCGAAACTTACCGCTTCCCTATCAATCTCAGGAATGTTTATCAGGAATTCCCTCAGATTTTTGCCTATTATCTTCTCATCTCTGAATATCTCGTATCCTTTAACATTCGAGAATGTTATATTGAATTTGTCATCAGTTTCGAATATCCAATCGTTAAGATTCTCTACGAGATTTCTATACTTCTGTTCGGTCTCCCTTAAAATTTTCTCCCTCTCTATCAGCCTTTTTGCTACGCTATTGAAGAACCGTCCCAAGTCTTCAAATTCATCCTTCGTATCTATCTCAACCTGAACGAAATTTCCTTCCAAGAGGTTGTAAAATCCGGTCCTGAGCTTTTCTAAGGGATCTGTTATGTTTCCAGCTAAGAACATTGCGATACCAATTATTATTATCAAAACGTAGATATTATAGGCGATTGCAAAATCCGGCGGCAGGAATTGAAGAGTTGTGTGCAAAGCTGTGGAGATGGCTGAGATTATTAGCGAGGCTACAATTATCTTAAAAAACATCGACCTCACGATCATATTATCACCAATGCGAAGATAACTAAGAATGCACATATCCAACCGGAATATGCTGCTATTAAGGGATCGAATCTCATCCTTTGAATATCTTTTATGCTCACAGAGAAGCCTACGGATGCTAAGGTTATTGCGAAAGCAATTGTGGATGCCGGCTTAAGAATCGAGACAACTTCTTCAGGCACTATGAAACTTGAAAGGTATGATATTATAAGAAATGCTGCGATATACCACGGAACGTAATATCTATGCTCAGAATACGAGAGGGATACTATGAACGCAACAACAGCTATCAAAGCGATTCTAACACCTTTCACCTCTAAGGCAACCTTCACAGCGTTGTAACCGAAAGGTTTGGTTGCAATCTCAACGAGACCGGTCTGATGGAGAGTTGCACCGCATAGAAGAGTGTATTTTTCGAGCGGTGGAGAGAGGACGTGATATATGTATGGAAGAAGTAGGCTTGCAGTCAATCCAACGATAGTTATAACCATAACAGCCGTGGAAAATTCCTCTTTCTTCGGTTTTATTATGGATGCGATTATGGCTATAGCGGAAGCTCCGCAAATTGCCGTTCCGCAGGAAAGAAGGATTGCTAATCTGTTGTTCAAGTTGAATATGTATCTGCTAAAGAGATATACGACCGAACCGAGCATAAAAGCTGAAATCGTTGCTATGGCTATGAAGATGAGTGGTATCTGAGAGTTCAGCTTTATGTTTGCTCCATACATAGCTATACCTATGGGTAACGTTATGCCCAGAATTTTCTCCGCTTCTCTCTTCTTATCTTCATCAAAGAAGTTCCCTGCGAAGATTCCGAAGATCAGGGCTAAAAACAGTGCATCGAATGGTTGATAAACGTGGCTGATTATATAAGCCAATACGCCGCAAAAAACTATTATCGCGGAGAGCTTAGCGTTCATCTTCCCAGAATTTTCTTTTTAAGTATATACTCTTTCGAACGTAATATTCCGTCTTCGTCTCTTACTTCTATCGTCAGATAGCTTTCGTAATCTCTCGGAATTATCGAATAATCGATCTTCCCTTCGCCTACGCTTAAATGTTCATCGAACTCTCCTCTGTTATCATGAAGATGAATGTTCTTTATCCTGTCAAAATTTTCGAGGAATATTGCGTGGTTTTCTTTAACGTTGTAGTGTCCTATGTCGAATGTTAAGCTTACATCTGTTTCTCTCAAAATCTCTCTGATTCCCCTCTCGATTCCGCCAGTTATGCTTATCGTATTTTCCATCGCGAGAATTTCTCCGTGCCTTTTAAGATACGGAATCATTTCGTTAATCAAAACGTTCTCATTGTGTTTATCATACCATTCCTCTCTGAACACGAAGCCTCTCGAAGTTATAAATCCCGGATTCCAGCCAATGTGGAATGTTATCAGCTTCGCATCGCATATCTCAGCAAATTTGATCGTATTCGTTAGCTCTCTGTAACTTGCATCTCTTATCTCAGAGCTTATCGCAAGGAAGTTCGTTTGGGTTGCGGATGCATGCAAAAGGATTTCCACGTCGTAGCTTAAAGACAACTCCGCTACTTCCTTAGCGTTCAACCTTTCGTAGTGATAATTTGGATGATCCATCAAAAGTTCGATGTGGCTGAATTTGTTTCTCTTTGCGAATTCAAAAGCGTCGTAAATATCCTGATCTATATCCGGCTGGAAGCCAAGTTTCATGATATCACCTCTGAATCATCGTTCCTATCCCTTCTTTCGTGAAAAGCTCAAGCAAGATAGCATGCTCTTTTGATCCGTTTATAACGTGTGCCTTCTCAACACCACCTTTTAACGCTCTGATTATTGATTCAGCTTTCGGAATCATACCCCCTTTTATATCCCCTTTTTTCAGCATGCTTTCAAGCTCCTTCAGGCTCATCTTTGAAATTAAGTTTCTCTTATTATCACTATCCTTATAAATTCCATCTACATCTGTTAGCATTATAAGCTTTTTAGCTTTTAGAGATGCTGCAATATCTCCCGCAACGATGTCTGCGTTCATATTGTATATGTTACCGTTGAGATCGATCGCTACAGGAGAGATAACGGGTATGTATCCGTTCTGAATAAGTATCTCAAGAATTTGGGGATTCACGTATTCCGTCTCTCCGACGTATCCTAAATCTATCTCAACCTCACTCTCCCCGATTTTCTTCTTTATCTTCTTCTTTTTTGCAACAACCAACAAACCATCCTTCCCGGACATCCCGACAGCTTTTCCCCCATTTTTTATGAAATAGGAAACTATCTTAGAATTTATCTTTCCATCAAGAACCATCTCAACTATTTCTATTGTGTCCTCATCTGTAACCCTCAATCCATCGACGAATTTCGGTTTTATTCCAAATCGCTCCATCTTCTCACTGATCTCAGGCCCACCGCCGTGGATGACGACTGGCTTTATTCCGACAAAGTAGAGCAATAGGATATCTCTCACAGTCTTCTCAAGAATATCTTCGTTGATCATAGCATGTCCACCGATTTTTATAACCATAACCTCTCCGTGAAAATCTCTTATGTAGGGAAGAGCCTCAACGAGGATTCTAACTTTTTCCATATAGTTAGCTTTTCGAAAAATTTAAAAAATGTTCTGGTTTTTTGTTAGGCATGATCGATAACCTTCGCTGAAATTAGTCATGGTAACCTTCTTTCGCTGCATTTCTCCTGTCTGAGGGTGATTTGTGGCCATTCTCTCTTGTTTTTTCTTGTATCATCTCCCCTTTTCATGACCTTCTAATACTTCGCTTGTCCTAATACGTATCTCAGATTTTGTAATGTCCCGGCACTGCATGTAATGTTTCGGTAATTATGTTTGCTTAAGTATGGAGTTAGTTTCAATAATTTTGGACATTTCGAACATATTTATAAATCGGTTGGGTTTGATCGGCTGG
>CAZVXC010000047.1:0-8460 GCA_964631435.1 uncultured archaeon
GTTCATAGGATTTAAGCCGATCATAGCTGGTGTTCCCGTTTCGATAGCTTTCATGTTTTTAACAGCCGTTATATCAACTGGAATAGGCGTTATAATCTCAACTTTTATGAAAGACTTTCACGGATTTCAGATAGTCATGAACTTCTTAGTCTTCCCTCTCTTTCTCCTCTCAGGCGCTCTTTTCCCTATTAAAGAATTCGGTGAATTTGAGATGATAGCTCTCTTAGACCCAATGAGTTACGGTGTAGATGGAATGAGATTCTTTTTAAGCGGATACAGCGAGATAAACCCTATTGTGGACTTTATAGCTCTGATTTTGATAAGCGTGGCGATAACGATCTTAGCCGGATTCGCATTCAACAGAATGGAAGAGTAGCTCACCAAAATTTTTTTAAATTCTTTGCTATATGCTGGATCATGGGTAAAACAGGAACAACTCAGTGGATAAAGATTAAGGGAAGAAAAGGTCAGATAAGGCTCGTTCCATCGAAGTATCAGAACTACAAAAAGCCCGGACCGAACCAGAAATACACATCCGATGGAAAGAGAAGGAGAAGAATAAAGAGAAGTCCGAAAAGCATAGCCGGAGCTAAAACCTAATTTTTTAGCGTTAAGATTTAATAGTAAACGTTATATTACTCTTCGTATCGAAGCTAACCTAATGGAAATAGCCAATCTCGTCATTTCTCACAAGAAAGCTTCAATAGATGAAATAGAAAAAGCTTGGCATGGTGATTATAAAGCTTTAATCGATAGGATTCTCAATTATCCGAACATCAAAGAATGTGTGATACTTCACACATGCAACAGAGTTGAGGTTTACGTCTGCGGAACCGATACTATAAGATTACTCAAAGACTTTATGGAGAAAATGGGTGTTCCTGAGAGAATCGTTGAGTTGAACAAGGATGAATCAGCATTAGAACACATACTGAGAGTCGCTGCAGGACTTGAATCCATGATGGTTGGAGAGGATCAGATACTCGGTCAGGTCAAAGAATTTTACAATTTAAGCAAAGATTACGGCGGCGTTGGCGAAGTTCTCGACTTAGTTTTTAAAAAAGCCATTCAAGTCGGAAGGAAGGTTAGGAAGCTGACGAATATAAATAAAGGTGCAGTATCCATCGGTAGCGCCGCCGTTGAGCTTGCAGAAAAGAGGCTCGGAAATTTGAAAGGAAAGAAGGCGATAATAATCGGTGCGGGAAAAATGGGGAGGCTTGTTGGAAAGGCTATAGCTAAGAGAGAGCTTGAAAGAGTTTACGTTGCAAATAGGACTGCTGAAAAAGGCTTCGTTCTTGCGAAGGAGATAGGAGGTATAGCTATACCTTTTAGCGAAATTGGGAGATATATGGTCGATTGTGATGTTGTAATAACATCAACCTCAGCACCACATTACATAATAAAAACCGACTTGGTAAATTCTGTTATGAAAATCAGAAATAGGCATCTTTTGATAATCGATATAGCTCTGCCGAGAGATGTTGAACCGGCTGTAAAGGATATAGAGAATGTAACTTTATGCACTATAGACGATCTGAGAGAGATAAGCGATGAAAATTTAAGAAAAAGGCTGGAGGAAGCTAAGAAGGCTGAGATGATCGTGAAAGATGAGCTTAAAATTTTGATTAAGCAGATTAAAGAGTTGAAAGCGAGAAATGCGATAAGTTTGATGTATTCTAAAGCTTATCTCATCAAGGATGAGGAGGTTGCAGAGTTATTTAATAAGCTTAAAGCGAAATACGGTGTGGATGGAGATGCGATCGATCTAATCGAAAGCTTTGCAAACTCCTTTATCAAGAAATTCCTAAGATTGCCGACTGTAAGAATTAGAGAAGCAGTAATAAACGGGAAAGCCGAAATTATAGACCTCGTTGAATACCTATTCGGAGGTGAAAATGTTGGAGTTTCCGATATTAAGAATGAGGAGACTGAGGAAGGAAAAGCTTAGAAATCTGTTTCGGGAAACGAAGCTGAGTAAAGAGGATTTGATAATGCCGATATTCGTGGATGAGAACGTGTCTTCTCCGAAAGAGATTCCATCCATGCCGGGATATTACAGAATTCCCGTGGAATCTATTTCCGATGAGATTGCGAAAGCTATGGAACTCGGAATAAAAGCGTTCATTCTATTCGGTATCCCTTCTTATAAGGATGAAATCGGTAGCTCAGCCTTCGACGATAACGGAGTCATCCAGAAAGCTTTAAGATTTGCCAAGAAAGATTTTGATGATGCAGTTCTGATAACAGACGTCTGCCTCTGCGAATATACTACTCACGGCCATTGTGGGATAGTCAAAGATGGGGAGATTTTGAACGATCCAACGCTACCCATTCTCGGAAAGATAGCTGTGAGCCATGCGAAGGCTGGAGCTGATATAGTCGCCCCCTCAGGCATGATGGACGGGATGGTTAAGGCAATAAGAAAAGCCTTGGATGAGAACGAATTTGAAGATGTAGCAATAATGAGCTATGCCGCAAAATATGCTTCATCGTTCTATTCTCCGTTTAGAGAAGCAGCAGAAAGCGGATACGCTTTCGGAGACAGAAAGAGTTATCAGATGGACATACATAACAGCGATGAGGCTTTAAGAGAGGTCGAACTTGATTTAAAAGAAGGGGCTGATATTGTCATGGTCAAGCCGGCTCTATGCTACTTAGACGTGCTTTATAGAGTTAAAAGCGAGTTCGGCGTTCCGACGGCAGCATATAACGTGAGCGGAGAATACAGCATGGTTAAAGCTGCATCTCAGAAAGGCTGGTTGGATGAGAAAAGCGTAATCTACGAGATTCTGGTTTCGATTAAAAGGGCTGGGGCAGATTTGATAATAACCTATCATGCGAAAGATGTAGCTGAGATTTTATAAAAAAAAGTTAGAGTTCGCTAATTTTTCCTATGACATAATAAGCGATCTTTGCCAGATCACCTATATCAACCCTACCATTTCCGTTGAAATCCGCCGATGAATCAGGTTTAATTTTGCCAATAACCATGTGTGCTACGTAAACAACATCTCCTATGTCCACATAGCCGTTGTAATTGAAATCTCCCTTGATACCAAATACAAGATGCTCAGTTAAATACGGTTTGTAGAAAACAACACCAGTTTCGTTGTTATCGTGGTAATCCAGAATCTTCAATTCAATTAGAGTCTCGTTGGTGGTTCCCCACCAGTTGTTTATAGCTGAAATGTTGTAGGTTTCGTTGTTCACGAAGTTGTAATTGTAGTTAACTATGTTGTTAAACGTGAAGTTACCACTCCCTTCATGCATCCAGTGTTCCTCGAATAATATTCCAATTGAATTGTTCACTATGTTGCTGTAGCTCATGTTTGTTGTCGAAAGTTGGGAAAATATGCCGATTGTATTGTTGTGGAAATAGTTGAACTTTCCTTCCGTTTTTGAGTAGTAAACGTGCAATCCGTATTTGTTGCTTTTAACGTCGTTCCCTTCAAGGTAGGCATTAGATTTGTCTATACTTACGCCATACGTATTGTTAATAACTGTATTTCTGAAAATATCTCCGTAGGAGTTGTCGCTAATAAATATCCCGCTCTCAGAGTTGTTGTAAATCTTGTTGTCCTCAATTAAAGCTGATGCAAAAGATTGAAGCTTGATACCATCCTTATTCTCGCAGATTTCGTTTTTCGTCACAGCAACATCATTCGCAAGATCTACAACGATTCCGTAATTGCCCCAATCGGCAAGCAAATCCAGCGTGTTGTTGTAAATTCTATTGTTCACGATGGAAATGTTTACTATCCATGCATTAGTGTATGCATGATGTCCTATGACGACAATACCGTTTCCATTCTCTGAGATGTTGCAGTTCTCAACTGTTACGTTTGCAACGCCACGCTGTCTTATCCACATCCCCTCTATGTAATTGTTAAAGGCCGTGCAGTTATTAACTCTAACATCCTTGCTGAACTCAAGTGTAATTCCCTTCATGTTGTTTACTGCTGTAACGTTGTTTAACGTTATATTTTCGCTCTTCAATATTAAGGCACCGTAGAAGTTTTTAGATAAAGTAAGATCTTTCAGCTTGACGTTTGAGCATCTTTCAAGAATGACTGTTCCAATATTACTTGAGCTCAGCGTGATATTAGAGGAGTTGTAGTAATAGCCTATAATTTTACTGTCCACGGTGTTCGATGAATCTATGTCATTTGGTTCAGAGCAATCGGCTTCGTATCTGAAGTTGATAAAGTTGTCTCTCATGGTATTGTTTCTTAAGATGTCACTACATCCATCAACGACCATTCCAATATAACTCGAATTTTCAATTGTGTTGTTCAGAACTACGTTGTTACTTCCAGCGATCTCGATTCCATAAGCACCCAGATAACAGCACCATCCCATGTAACCGGCGGTAACATCTCTGACTGTGTTGTTTTCTATTAAATTGTGTTTTGAAAAAGTTCCCACGTATATTCCGAATTTTGTCCCCTTGATGATGTTATCTTTGATCGTGCAGTTCGAAGAGCCACCGCCATTTGAAAATCCTATCACAATCGCCTTATCAATACCACTTCCGCTAATTCTGTTGTCGGTTACTGAACAGTTATCCGACGAATCAACAACGATCCCATCCTTCACACCTACCGTATTTATTGATAGGGTGTTGTTGTAAACCGTAACGTTGGGTGATCTGAGTATATAGATGCCGTTTACGTTGTTCCAGGGATTATTTGAGTTCATTAGCATGCTGTTACTCATTGTAACATTTTCGCTATCCCTTATTTCTATGCTCATTAAGTTGGATGTGAATATAGAGCAATTATCGATCTCCACGTTTTTGCTGTTCTCAATCAAAATTCCGTAGTCGTTGGTTTCTCCATTGTAAATACCAAATGTGCTGTTTTCAATTCTGATGTCATTTCCCTTGACACGTATGGGAATTCCAGTTCCGTATCTGTTACCCCAGAGAACATATCCGGCAAAACCGCTGAAGTTGAACCCCGCTATTGTTACGTTGTTTGCTGAGACGTTGAATCCGTAAAATATTTCTCTATCTTGCGGAGATGTTAAGGTCGGATAATTTAATCCGATTATGCTTAGGCTTTTGGTAACGTTTATGTTGTATTCGCTGTATGTTCCACTTTTCACATATATGGTGCTTCCAGCAGTTGCGTTTTCAACAGCCCATTTGATCTTTGCATAATCGTCCGGGACGTAGATAACTGAAGGCTGAGATGAATTAACGCTGAAGTAAACGACAACGCTTGAGTTCATGTTTCCAAGGGTATCGTTTGCAAAGATTCTTATGCTGTGATTTCCATTGATGAGATTTACCGTGCCTACATAATAACCGTTCTGATAAGTCAGGGTTATGTTTGTTGTTCCGTCAATCTGGGCTAATACTGTATCTATTCCACTTGGATCGGTTGCTGAGGCGTTTATTTGAATCGTTGAGGTTGAATAAACAGTGTTGTTCTTTGGAGAGTTAATACTAATTTCCGGAGGTGTTATATCTCTGAGTGCGGTTAAAGTCCTCCCATAGGATCCTGATATAATATACACAACATCCTGACCTATTGATATTCCTTTTGGCTGGTATGTGCTATAGCTCCATACAATATTTCCCTGAGGATCAAAGGCTACCACAGAGCTGGAAGTCGTGGTATAAATTATACCATTTTGATCAACAACAAGACCTGCTGATCCCACAGCACCAATTGATTTGCACCACTTCAGAGTGCCATTTAAATACACTGAGCAAACATCGTTATATGTTCTTACATATACCTCATTCCCTTTGCTTGCAAGTTTGTAGACATTGCTTGAAAAAGTTATGTTCTGCTCAACTGCTCCGCTTGAGTTGAAAATTGAAACGTTGTTTGAGTAACCAACGAAAATCTTGCCATTCTTATAAAATATACTTGTTATTCCAGATGGTAGAGTATAGCTCCAAACAGCACTTCCGCTAGAAGTTATTGCATACAAGTTCCCAGCTTGATCTCCTACGTAAACGGTAGTGTTACCATCAACAGCAAAATCCTTTATGTAATCTGGCATCATAAAAGTCCATTTCTGTGTTCCATTGTTCGTGTAAGTGCTGTAAACACTTTTTGAAGATGTGATGTATAGTTCAGAACCAATTTTCATATTTACATTACTTGCAGAAAACGCAGCAAAGGGAACAGAAGTTTTCCATTTGAGAGTGCTGTTTTTATAGTATGCATAAAGCTGGTAGTTGTTATCACAGAAACCGCGATAGTAATTGCAAGCGTAAATATATAAACTACCATTCTCATCTATTGCAGGAACTGCAACGTTGTTCTCTCCAAACCATTTGCTTTTTAAAGTTCCATTCGGATAAAGAATAAATAAACCTCCTCTTGAAGATCCATACTTAGATTTGTCTGTACCTATATAAATAAGACCGTCATCTCCTACAATTGCCTGAGCATTGCCATTTGCATTACTGAAGCTGTATGTCCAGTAGACATCTGCTTGCTTTGTTCCGTTAAATGTAGTGTAGCCCGTGTTTTCTGGATCATGATTTAGCATAGGCCAGGGGGAGTTTGCAAACTGAGCACTTGAAACTCCGCAGATCGATAGGAGTATCACTAATACCACTACCGATCTCATCTGTTTCACCTCCTCAAAAAGCCAAGTCAAAGGCAGAAAAGCCTCTAACTTGGCATCCTTTATGATTTTTCGTGTTTGAAACATTAACATATTTAAAACTTACTGAATAGTAATTATTGCTTGATAAAACTTCTTTTTAATATCACCACATAAGCTTTAGCCTTCTAAATATATCCAAATAACCAGTTAGCTCCATATTCTGAGACTCTGATCTAACAACTTAAGAGGCTTAAGCAGCAATACGCTATACAAACATCTGTTTCGGAGGTTGTTTCGAAATTTTCCTTATCTTCTGAATAGAGTTGATGAAATCGTCCGTCGCTATCTTCTCCTTTCCATCGATTATAGCTTTGTGGAGCGAAGTTTTTATTACCTTTTCAACCAGATCCCTTCCTGAAAAGCCTTCCGTGATCTTTGCGATCTCAGATAAATTTGCATCAACCTTTATCGGGAAATCCCTTAGATTCTTCTCCAGAATTAGACATCTCTCTTCAAAGCTCGGCAATCTGAATTCTATCTCCTCCTCGAATCTGCTTCTTATGGATTGATCAATCATATCGATTCTGTTCGTAGCGGCTATCGTGCATATTCCCTCATTTCTCTCAATGCCGTCTAATTCCGTTAGCAGAGCATTTACAACCTCGCTGACATCGCCTCTCAAATCCTGATAGCCTCTATCCAATGCTATGCTGTCAAATTCGTCCAAGAACACTATGCAAGGTGCAACCTGTCTTGCTCTATCATATAGCTCGTGAATCTTCCTTGCACCATCACCCACATGCTCCCCTATGAGCTTCGTTGATTTAACGGATAGAAAAGGGACGTGGGCTTCATTTGCGAGAGCTTTCGCTGTCATCGTTTTTCCGGTTCCGGGAGGGCCGTAGAATAGAATATTCTTTGGAGCCCATTTTCCAAACTTCTCCGGATTTTTGAGGAATTCTAAGATTATCTTAGCCTTGTTTTTAGCCTCAAGCTGTCCAACAACGTCTTCAAGCCTTATATCCGTTACGATCTCGGTTATTATATCCCTCGTTTCGCTCTCGACGAGAAATATAGTTTTATCTCCGACGAAACCTTCATCTGGCTCGCAACTTGTAACTTCGAAAGCAAAATCTGGGAACATGCGGACATCGAACAGCATTTTCCCTTTGTATATGTATTCTCCTCTCCATTGTTCTTTCGCGTATCTGTCGAATACCTTCAGATTATCAACCTTAGGATATTCGTGATAGCTCGCTTTAAGTGGATAGCCGAGCGGTTTCAGGACGACGAATTTAACTTCTCCTCTATTCTTGTTCATTCAAATCAAAAAGACTATGAACATATTAATAATCTTTGCCCCTATGAGAGTGTTCATAGCTGTCGATCTGGATGAGGGCTTGAGAAAAAAATTTGCTCAAGTAATAGATGCTCTAAGGAGCTATCGTGGAATTAAAGCCGTTGAACTTGAGAATCTGCATATAACTCTCAAATTCTTGGGGGAGGTTGATGAGAAGAAGCTCATCCTGATAGATAGGAAGCTTAGAGAGATTAAATTTTCACCCTTCAGAATTAAGTTTAAAGGTATAGGATACTTTCCGAACGAAAGATTTCCGAGAGTTGTATGGATCGGAGTGGAAGGAGATGAAATAAGGGAGCTTGCGAAAGCTGTTGAAGAGAAGATGAAGAAGGTCGGTTTCAAAAAGGATAAGGAATTTCTCGCTCACATGACAATCGGAAGAGTAAAGAGGATAGATAAAGCTACTAAAGAAAAGATGACGAAGGAGTTAGAAGAATTTAACATCGAATTCGGAGAGATGATTGTGGATAAATTCAAGCTGAAAAAATCAACTTTAACACCGAAAGGGCCGATATACGGGGATGTGTTTG
>CAZVXC010000048.1:0-457 GCA_964631435.1 uncultured archaeon
ACTTAGTTTTGCTTTGCTTCGTAATGCTTCTATCATCTATCCTCGCATCACTCTTCCATAGACTCGGATTCGATCCGGATAACGTTTCGATCCCTGCTATTACAACGATCTCAGATCTCATCGGCACGGCATTCACAGTAGCGATGGCATACTCGATGCTGGCATAACTTTTTAATCCACATTCCTTAGCAGTGTTATGAAGCTCTTCGTCTATGGAACTCTAATGGACTTGGAAAAAGCTAGCAGGATACTGAAATCTAAGGTTAAAACGGCTAAAATAGCTTTCCTGCCGAATTACAAAATTCTCTTTAATGTCGAATCACAATTCGGCACAGGCAATCCCAATATCGAGGAAGGCGGAGATGGGGTTTGGGGCGTCGTTTATGATGTAGATGAAAAAACTTTGAATCTGCTCGATAAGGTTAGTCCGAGATACAAGAGGATTGAGGTCGAAGTC
>CAZVXC010000048.1:467-8446 GCA_964631435.1 uncultured archaeon
ATAATAATAAGATTAAAGCGTGGACATACGTAGGCAAAAAGACAGCGGATGTCAAGCCGGATTTGTCGTGCGTCGAAAGAGTTGTGAGAGGTGCTATAATGCATGGTCTTCCGAAAGAATACATAGATTATCTCATGAGATACAACACCAGAGATTGAACCAACCCTATTATAAAACCGAGTATCGCTCCCGAAATCTCTATGAACCTCATCTCTCTTCTCGCAAATCTCTTAAAAATCTCCTCAGCTTCTTCTTCGCTGAAATCCGCTATCTTCTCCTCAAGAAACTTTCTGAAGTCTATGTTCTCAGCTATCGTATTGCTTATGAAGCCCTGAGCGCTCTTCGCTATCCAATTAACCTGAGATGAAATTCTATCTTTAAACCCGTATCTTTCGAGGATGTTAACGACAATCGGATTCAGCAGAACCTTAGCTATCTTCGACTCAGCGAAAGCTTTGCTGATTGCATCGCCTATCAACCTTTCGAAATCCTCTTTTCGAACGTAATCTTCTATAAAATCTATCACTCTCTTCGCAAATTCCTCGCTTTTCGAAGGGATCAATCCCTGAATTTTGAAGCCGAAAATTCTTATAGGCTTTCTTGGATGGAAGAGGAGCTTTATTGCAACGATATTCGTTAAATAGCCAATAACAGCTCCGACGATGGGAGGAATTAAAAAAAATAGCATAAAAGATTAGAAGATTTGCAACGCCCTGTATTCCCCGAATACTTCTCTCAACGTATCAGTCATCTCTCCGAGCGTAGCTTTAGCTTTAACTGCCTCTATGACGTATGGCATTAGATTCTCATCCGGATTCTCCGCAGCTTTTCTGAGCTTCGACAAAGCCTCTTCAACTTTCTTCTTATCTCTGTTCTCCCTGAATCTCCTTAGCCTTTCGATCTGCTTTCTCACGACCTCTTCATCAACCCTAAGTATCTCCATCTGGATTTCCTCTTCGATCTTATACTTGTTCACACCAACGACAACTATCTCACCGCTATCAATAGCTTTCTGCTTTTCGTAAGCCGATCTCTGAATCTCCCTCTGCGGAAATCCGTTCTCTATAGCTTTTACCATACCACCCATTTCATCTATCTTTTCGATGTATCTCATTGCCTCTTCCTCGATTTTATCTGTCAGCCATTCTACGTAGTAGCTACCGCCTATCGGATCGACTGTATCCGTTACACCGCTCTCCTCAGCTATTATCTGCTGAGTTCTCAAAGCTATTCTTACGGCTTTCTCAGTCGGCAGACAGATAGCTTCGTCAAAGCTGTTCGTGTGCAAGCTCTGACAACCACCGAGAACTGCTGCTAAGGCTTGGAGCGTAACTCTCACTATGTTATTCTCAGGCTGTTGCGCAGTTAAAGTGCATCCCGCTGTTTGCACATGGAATCTTAACATCATAGATCTTGCTTTCTTAGCATTGAATCTCTCCTTCATTATCTTCGCCCATAATCGACGAGCTGCTCTGAATTTCGCTATCTCCTCAAATAGGTTGTTTCCTGAGGCGAAGAAGAAGCTTAAGCGAGGTGCGAATTCGTCAACGTTCATTCCTCTGTCTATAACTCTCTGAACGTATTCTATGCCGTCTGCTAATGTAAAAGCAACCTCTTGGACCGGAGTAGCACCAGCCTCTTCCATGTGATAGCCTGAGATGCTGATCGAATTCCATTTCGGCATCTCCTTTGCACAGAACATTATTATGTCCGTTGCAAGCCTCAGAGAGGGTTCTGGCGGGAAGATGTATGTTCCTCTTGCAATGTATTCTTTCAGCATATCGTTCTGCACAGTCCCTCTTAGCTTGCTTCTATCAGCCCCCTGACTTTCTGCTACGACAATATACATGCTCAGAATTTGGGCACAAGTTGAGTTGATCGTCATAGATGTCGAAACCTTATCGAGCGGAATTCCATCGAATAGAATCTGCATGTCCTCCAAGGTTGATATCGCAACGCCAACCTTACCGACTTCACCCATAGCCATCGGATGATCGCTGTCGTATCCAGTCTGTGTCGGCAAATCGAAGGCAACGCTTAATCCCGTCTGACCTTGTTCAAGCAGATACTTGTATCTCTTGTTTGTCTCCTCAGCAGTCCCGAAGCCTGCGTATTGTCTCATCGTCCAAACTCTACCCCTATACATCGTCGGATAAACGCCTCTCGTGAACGGATAAGCTCCGGGATAACCTAATTTGTTTTCGTAATCGATTTCAACATCTTCGGGTGTGTATAATCTATCGACGATAAAGCCGCTCGAAGTTTTGAATTCTTTTTTCCTTTCCGGAGCTTTCTCTATCAGGGGTTTTACATATTTCTCCTCCCATTCCCTTTTATTCATAAAAAAACACCCCCTTAAGATATGACCGCCAAAACATCACCGGCCTGAACTTTATCTCCCTCTCTAACCAATATTTTCGAAATAGTTCCGTTGAAAGGAGATGATATCTCATTTTCCATCTTCATCGCTTCCAGTATCAGAATTGTTTCCCCAGCCTTAACTTCTTCTCCTTCCTTCTTTATAACTTTAACTATCGTCCCCGACATCTCAGCCTTTATCTCTTTACCCTCAGCAACAACCTCTTTCTTCTCAACAACGGTGCTCTGGCTGCTCTGCTGTGATATCCTTATCAGAACATCACCGGCCTGAACTTTCGATCCTTCAGAGACTTCTACTGATTCGACTACGCCATCGAAAGGAGATGTAACTTCGTTCTCCATCTTCATCGCTTCCAAAATCAAAACAGGCTGACCTTTGCTAACCTTATCTCCCGGTTTTACGAGCAATTTCACAACAGTCCCAGACATCTCAGCTTTTATCTCATTACCAGCAGCCTTCTCAACCTTCGCAGAAGGAATTGCTACCGCTTTTGTAGCCTCGCTAATCTTTGCAATCTCCTCGAACATCTCTATTATCTCTTCTTTCCCGTTGATTCTGACTTTGAATTTGTTCGGCTCAATCTCTTCGACATCAACTTCATGCTTCACATTGTTGACCATCACTACGTATTTAACCATTCTATCACCCCAAAGCTCTCGAAAGAATCTTCCAGTAGCTAAGCTCTCTCTTTATCTCAACGGGCTTCTCCGCATGATCTTCTATATACTTATGGATGGCAGCAACAGCAGCAATAAATTCCTCAACATTCATATTACCACCTCAGACCGGCATGTTATCGTGTTTCTTTGGCGGGAGCTTCTCTCTCTTAGTTTCAAGGATTCTTAAGGCTGAGACGACTTTGACCCTTGTAAACTTTGGATCGATAACATCATCAATGTATCCTCTCGCAGCAGCTCTGTATGGATTTGCGAATCTGTCCCTATACTCCTTTATCTTCTCCTCCAAAACTTTCTTCGGATCTTCGGCAGCCTGAATTTCCTTCCTGAATACGATCTCAGCCGCGCCCTCAGGCCCCATAACTGCTATCTCAGCAGTCGGGTAAGCGTAAACTATGTCCGCACCGAGATGCTTACTCCCCATAGCGAGATATGCTCCACCGTAAGCTTTTCTTAAGATTATAGTTACGAGTGGGACAGTTGCTTCGCTGTAAGCGTATAGGACTTTAGCGCCGTGCCTTATTATTCCCCCGTATTCCTGCTGAACTCCCGGCAGATAGCCGGGGACGTCGACGAGAGTTAGTATAGGTATGTTAAAGCAGTCGCAGAATCTGACGAATCTCGCAATTTTATCGCTGCTATCGATATCCAAGCATCCTGCGTAGAACTTCGGGTTGTTCGCAACTATTCCAACAGTCTTTCCGTCTATTCTTGCGAAGCCAACAACGGCATTAGGTGCGAAGTATGCGTGGATTTCGAGAAATTCGCCATTATCAACTATCGCCTTTATAACATCCCTCACATCGTATGGCTTCGTGGGATCATCCGGGATTATTTCGGTTATCTCAGGTGTCATTCTTGCCGGATCGTCTCCGGTCTCAACTATAGGCGGATCTTCCAAGTTGTTCAGGGGCAGATAGCTTATGAGCTTTCTGACGAGGTTTAAAGCATCCACATCATCTTCGGCAACCAAATGGACGTTCCCGCTCTTCATAGCATGTGCTTCCCAGCCGCCGAGTTCTTGAGGCGTAACATCTTCACCCGTAACAGTCTTGATAACTCTTGGCCCGGTTATGAACATGTATGCACTCGGATTCTTCGTCTGAATTATGAAATCGCCTATCGCAGGACTATAAACAGCTCCTCCAGCATTCGGACCCATGATGACAGTTATCTGTGGTATTACTCCACTGTATATTGAGTTTCTGTAAAAGATGTCCCCGTATCCTTTGAGAGCATCAACGCCTTCTTGGATACGGGCGCCTCCGCTATCGTTCAAGCCAATAACAGGTATTCCTACCTTCGCTGCGAAATCGAGTAGATGAGCTATCTTGAATCCGTGCATCTCTCCTAAGCTGCCGCCCATGACCGTGAAATCCTGAGCGAAGACTGCGACGGGTCTTCCGTCTATGGTTCCGTAACCAGTTACAACACCGTCAGCGGGCAAATAAACCTTATCGAGTCCAAAATCTGTATTCCTCTTCTCAACAAACGGATTTATTTCAACGAAGCTTCCGGGATCGAGTAGGGTTTCGATCCTTTCTCTTGCAGTGAGTTTTCCTGAGTCATGCTGTTTCTTTATCCTCGCATCTCCGCCCATCTGTTTTACTTTTTCCCTCCTCTTGTAAAGCTCCTCCAACAACTCTTTTCTCAAGATTATCCCTCCACAAATTCGAGCAAGACTCCCTTCGTGCTTTTCGGATGGATGAAAGCCACTTTCTTACCGCCCGCACCTATTCTCGGTTTCTCATCTATCAACTTTAACCCGCTTTTCTTAGCATTCTCCAATGCCTTCTCAATATCGCTAACATTTATTGCGATGTGATGGATTCCTTCACCCCTTTTTTCGATGAATTTCGCAATCGGGCTGTCATCCGATGTTGCTTCAAGCAACTCGATTCTGCTCTCTCCCGCAGGTAGCATCGCAACTCTAACCTTTTGCTCCTCTACCTCTTCTATCTCCTTAACCTCAAATCCGAGCTTTTTGTATAAGTCTATTGCCTCTTCGAGATTCTTTACAGCAATTCCGATGTGATCAACCTTATTTATCATGCTACCACCTTCATTCCGGCATTTCTCTTAATAAATTCGACTATCTCCTGCATCGGCGTTCCCGGCCCGAAGATTTCGGCAACGCCTATGGCTTTCAATTTCGGAATGTCTTCTGGTGGAATAATTCCGCCTACTAAGACGAGAATGTCCTTATTAGGCTCCAAACCCCTCTTTTTTAGCTCCTCAATCACAAGCGGAACGAGTTCGAGATGAGCACCGCTTAGAATACTTAATCCTACAACATCAACGTCTTCTTGCAAAGCAGTTTCAGCGATCTCTGCGGGAGTTCTTCTTATGCCAGTGTAGATGACCTCAAATCCTGCGTCTCTTAAAGCTCTGGCGATAACCTTCGCACCTCTGTCATGCCCATCTAAACCGGGCTTAGCAACAAGAATTCTGATTTTCTTTTCCATACTACCCCTCCTTATAAGCTGTAATAGAGATTTGAAATTGATTGCCATAAATATCTTTCGAAAGGCTAAAATTCGGGTTTTAGAGATGTTAATACTCCGTGATAAGAGGTAGTATCTGTTACAAAATTCCTTCGAATTCAAGAATTTTCTTCGCCCACATCAGCTTTTTCCCTTTAACGCCGATTGAATGAAAATGAAATCCGTGCAGAATTATTTTCTTTGCGTTAAATTCTTTCGCAATTATAGCTGCTCTGTCCCCGTCTGTGAACCCACCGAAATTGTAGATTTTGTTAAAAGGTTTATGCTGAGTTGTTCCGACGAAGCTTCTCAGCTTAGGAATAACATCCCTTATTCTGTCCATATTGTCTCCATGAGCGTGAAGAACCAATATCGTTCCCATATCTTGCAATTTAACGAGGATATCCGTGCTTTCCTCTATATCCGTTACATGCACATCGGGAATTATGTCGCATATCTTCAACCATCTCCCTATCGCTTTTCCGGCGGTTATAACAACTTCCGCATTGATTGCGCTATCAACAGCACCGCCGATTATTGCGACATCCTTACCGGAAATTTTCTCTGCCAAGACGCTTTTATCCAGAAGTTTATTCTTAGCCAATTCGTGCATCAGCTTTGCAGCTTCGACATCTTTTCTCTCATCAAATCCGAAGTCCGATAGGATTTTGAAATAAAAGAGATTGAACCAATCTTCAAGCTTCATACCTTTCCACGCCGATCTTAACTTTCATCCCTTCAATATCCCACTCCTTCACGTATCCTTCTGCTTTCCCGAAGATTAGCTCCTTTGATCTCGTTTCTTCCTTTATGTAATCTATCCAACCCTCAACAATGTCTTCTTCAACCTCAACGCTCGTTTTTATAAATTCGTCAACATCCAGATCAAGCTCCTTCCTCATTTCCTGAATCCTTCTGACAAGCTCTCTCGCATAAGCTTCTTTTTTAAGCTCTTCATCCATCTTTGTCAACAGATAAACGTTTCCTCTTCCGAAGTTTGCGACGCTGTAATTTTCATCAACCACATAATCTACCTCAAGAACTTCATTTGTTCTAAGCTCGATTCCATTAAATTCGAGCTTTCCTGAGCTTAAAATCGATTTCAGTTCCGCTTCGCTTAACGAATTCACGAAGTTAACGAATTCTTTTACTTTATCTTTAAGAATCGGCCCTATCTTCCTGTAATTCGGCTTGGCAACGATCTTCTTTTCGAATTCTTTGACAAATTCTACTTCTTTGACGTTGCACTGATTTATCAGAATCTCTTTCAGCTCTCTAACAGCATTCTCAACTTCCTCATCGCCTTCTACTACCATCTTTCTCAGCGGCCATCTCAGCTTTATTCCTGCTTTCTGTCTCGCATTATAGCTTGCTTCACTTATATCCCTCACAATCTCCATTTCCCTCTCAAGTTTATCGTTAATCCACTTCTCCTCGCATTTCGGATACTCCTCGAAGAATATCGACTCCCCTCTTTCGGAAAATTCTTTGACGAAGTTCTGATATATGTATTCAGCTATAAACGGTGCGATCGGAGAGATAGCTTTTGTAGCCTTATCAATGACTCTGAACATCGTTGCGTATGCTGCTATCTTCGAAGGGGACTCCTTTTCCTCCCAAACTCTTCTTCTGCTTAGCTGAATATACCATCTGCTGAAATCTTCAGTTATGAAGTCCGAAAAACTTCTGACGACTTTATGTAATTGATAGCTCTCCATAGCCTCGTTTGCGAGTTTTATAAAGCTTTCAAGCCTCGATAGAATCCATCTGTCCTCTATCTTAAGCTCTAAGCCTTCAACATCGATCTCACTAAATTTATCGAGCTTCATGTAAGTGTGGACGAATCTGACAGCGTTCCAGAATATGTTCAGAACTCTGAGATAATTCTCAGCCTCACTCCAGCTGAACTTTAAATCCTCCCATAATGCTGATGAGAGAACGTAGAGTCTGAAGGCGTCAACGCCTATTTTCGCTATAACCTCATCAGGCTCAACAACGTTCCCAAGACTTTTGCTCATCTTCCTGCCTTTTTCATCAAGAGTGAATCCGTGCATTAAAACGGATTTATAGGGTGCTCTGCCAAACGCAATAACGCTCGCTCCGAGTTGCGAATAGAACCATCCTCTTGTCTGATCGTGTCCCTCGGTTATGAAATCAGCCGGCCACAACTTTTCGAATTCATCTTTCGTCAAAGGATAACCAAGCGTTCCCCAGCTTGCGACGCCGCTGTCGAACCATACGTCGAAGACATCGCTAACCCTCCTCATTTCTCCGCCGCATTCGCATTCGAATTTAACCTCATCTATCTTCGGTCTGTGTAAATCCAAATCGCTGCTCCATCCGATCTCGTTTATATCCCCTACAACTCTCATTTTTCCGCAATTGTCGCAGATCCACACGGGAATCGGAATTCCCCAGTATCTCTGCCTGCTTATGCAC
>CAZVXC010000049.1:0-8176 GCA_964631435.1 uncultured archaeon
GCCGAGTGAGGATGCGTTAAAGACACAAAAGCTCAGCGGCGAGCCGGACATTTTGGGATTGAGCGATCTCCCGCAAGTTAAGAAAAAAGCGTGAGGTGATTTAGATGGTATATACTCCACCAAAAATCGAGACGTATAAAGCGGATGAGGTTGAGACGGAAGTTGTTGAGACAGATGTCCTCATAATAGGAGGCGGCTTCTCAGGCTGTGGAGCCGCTTACGAAGCAGCCTACTGGGCTAAGCTTGCCGGGTTAAAAGTTACGCTTGTCGAGAAAGCTGCTGTCGAGAGGAGTGGTGCAGTTGCGCAAGGCCTATCGGCTATAAACACTTACATCGACCTGACAGGCAGATCAGAAATCCAAAACAATGTCGAAGATTACGTCAGATACGTTACACTCGACATGATGGGTCTCGCAAGAGAGGACTTGGTTGCAGATTACGCAAGACACGTTGATGGAACAGTCCATCTCTTCGAGAAATGGGGATTGCCGATCTGGAAGACTCCGGATGGCAAATACGTTAGAGAAGGTCAATGGCAGATAATGATTCACGGCGAAAGCTACAAGCCGATAATCGCTGAGGCTGCGAAGATGGCTGTTGGCGAGGAGAACATCTATGAGAGAGTGTTCATATTCGAATTGCTCAAGGATAAGAACGATCCTAACAGAATCGCTGGAGCCGTCGGTTTCAGCGTAAGACAGCCGAAGTTCTATGTGTTCAAAGCTAAGGCTGTAATCTTAGCAACCGGCGGTGCAACACTGCTCTTCAGACCGAGAAGCGTTGGAGAAGCTGCAGGAAGGACGTGGTATGCCATATTCGATACAGGCAGCGGTTACTGCATGGGAATGAAGGCTGGAGCGATGCTAACGCAGTTTGAACACAGATTCATACCATTCAGATTCAAAGATGGTTATGGGCCTGTTGGAGCTTGGTTCCTGTTCTTCAAGTGTAAAGCTAAGAACGCTTTCAATGAGGAATACATCGTAACGAGAGCTGCTGAGCTTGAGAAATACAAGCCATACGGAACCGCAACACCAACTCCGACACCGCTCAGAAACCATCAGGCGTTGCTCGATGTAATGGACTGCAGATGCCCGATCTACATGGATACTCCAACAGCTATGGCAGAACTCGCCGGAGGAGATAAGAAGAAGGCTAAAAAGATATACGAAGAGGCTTTCGAGGACTTCCTCGACATGACTGTCAGTCAGGCTTTGCTGTGGGCTTGCCAGAACATCGATCCGCAAGAGAAGCCGAGTGAGGCTGCAACTGCCGAGCCATACATAATGGGTTCACACAGCGGTGAAGCGGGCTTCTGGGTCTGCGGGCCAGAAGACCTGATGCCAGAAGAATACAAGAAGTTCTTCCCGTTCTGCTACAACAGAATGACAACCGTGAAAGGCTTATTCGCAGTCGGAGACTGTGCCGGAGCGAATCCGCACAAATTCTCAAGCGGTTCATTCACAGAAGGCAGAATTGCCGGAAAGGCAGCGGTCAAATACATAATCGAGCAGAAGCCAGAGCCAGAAGTTGATGACGCTGTTGTAGAAGAGCTTAAGAAGAAAGCTTTCGCTCCTATGGAAAGATACGAGCAGTTCAAGAACCTGACGACGAGAGATGATGTTAACCCAGAATACATCCTGCCATGGCAGGGACTCGTAAGATTGCAGAAGATAATGGATGAATACGCTGCAGGTATCGCAACGATATACAAGACGAATGAGAAGATGCTCGAAAGAGCCTTAGAGCTATTAGCCTTCCTGAAAGAGGACTGTGAGAAGCTTGCAGCGAGAGATTTGCACGAGCTAATGAGAGCTTGGGAGCTTGTCCACAGAGTCTGGACTGCTGAAGCTCACGTTAGACACATGCTATTCAGGAAAGAGACGAGATGGCCGGGCTACTATTACAGAACTGACTATCCTGAGCTTAACGACGAAGAATGGAAGTGCTTCGTCTGCAGCAGATACGATGCCGAGAAGGACGAGTGGACGTTCGAGAAGGTTCCGTACCAGCAAGTTATCGAATGGAGCTACTAAATCCTTTTTCTTTTATTTTGCGTTTTATTTCAAGAAAGCAAAATAATAAAATAAAATCAGATTTCTAACCTCGCCTGAATATCTCTGAATTTCTCCCTTGATTTGCTGTAGTATTCCTGAGCTTTCTCGTAATCCTTCATCTCCCTGTATAGGTCGCCTAAGTGTTTTAGAGTTGCGGCAACGAATTGAGCGAAGTCCTTATCTCTCTCCTCCAAATCTTCCATAAGTTTAAGCGATTCGCTAAGAAGTTTCTCAGCCTCTTTGTAATCTCCTCTCATTCTGTGGAGCATGCTGTAATTGCTTAGGGTTATTGCAAGGTTTAAAGCTGCACTCTTATCGGTTTCATACATGTTTCTGTAAATTCTCTCAGCCTCTCTGTAGCATTTATCTGCCATTAAGAAATCTCCGACTTTCCTGTAAATCTCTCCAGCGTTCAACAAGGTTTCCGCAAGTTCTTCATCGCTGCTGAAAGATATCTTTATCTTCAAAGCTCTCTCAATCTTCTCCAAAGCCTCCTCATACCTTCCGAGTTCGTATAAAAGTGTGGCGAAATCGTTATCAACCCTCGCAAGCTCGAGGTTGTCAGTTTCCTCAGCGATTCTTTCAGCTTCGATATACATCTTCTCAGCTTCTTTCTTCATATCCATGAGTATCAATGCTCTCGCAGCATTCCTCAAAAATTTAGGGATTAGATACGCCACGCCAAGATCGTTGCAGAGTTTTACGGCATTCGTCGAAGATATTACGCATGTAACAAGGGACTGATTATCGTTTCTTTCTGATGCAAACATTGAGACGTATGAGAAGTAAGCTAAGGAAACTAACGTCCTCCATACTCCGTCAAGCTTTTTAATCTCTTCAGGCTTATCTGGGAGAGAATCTACAACCCTCTTTACATCCTCAGGTGCCTCATCCTTTATGCATTCAAGAGCTTCCAGCGGTTTGTCCTCTTTAATCAGCTCACAAATCCTGTTTATCAATTCCATTTTAATTCTTTCGAAACCTTATCTTAAAAAGCTTTTGCTTTTAGCTGTCAGCATTTATCATTAAAATTAGATTAAGCCGAAAAGAGTAAAGATTTTATCGTTTGATTCTAACTTAGAATATGCAGATCGAAATTGATTGCCCGATTTGTAACGATGGCAAAAAGCATTCCGCAGAGGTTTTGAAGGTTATGAAAGGGAAGTTCAGAAGGAGAAGAGCAGAATTCGATGCGATCGTTATGATAGTTGAATGCAAGGATTGCAAAACGAAAGGCATCTATAGGCGGGTAGACGCGATAGATATGGAGAGCTACGAGTTCCCATATGAGGGTGATATTTGAAGATAACATAGGGAACGAAGCGATTGAATGCTGGGGAATAACGATTCACCTACCAAAAGACATCCTATTTGGAGAGAGTAGAGAAGAGAGGAAGAAAGTTATTTCGGAATTAATTTACGAAAAACTCGAAAGCATAATTCCCAAGATCGGAGATTTTAAGGAGATAAAGGTTTCCCTTGCATCGGCTTGGACTGGGTATTACGTCTTTAAAATTGAATGCGTAGAAGAGAAAGTTAATTTCGCTCTTAATGTGCTTTCTCCAAAATCTCCTCTGAAATCATTCGAGAGATTCAGGGAAATTATAACTGATATTTGCAAAAAGTTTCCTGAAAACGTTGCGAAGCCCCTATTCATTTCAGATGACGTTATGCTGCAAGAATGGGTGGATGGAAAGTTGTTATCTGATTTCAAGAGAGGGGATATATTAATTGATGAGGAGAATGCGAAGAAATGCATACCTCTGACATCAAGCTTCTTATACAAGCTTAAAAAAGCTGGGTATGTATATACTCCGTGGGATGATTATGAAGTCGTTCTGAAAGATAATAGCCTTGTTATGCTCGATTTGACGAGGTTCAAGAGGGAAGAATTGCCCGATGAAGAATTCTTCGATTTCTATTACGGCGCTCCGTTCACGCCTCCTGAAGTAATAAAGCCCCATCCAGAAAATCCAGCACACCGCCTCTATTGGAGAGGCGTGAGCGATAAGGATTATTTCGGAACTGACAGAAAGGAATACGTGAGACTTTTCTTAGCTGGAGTTGCAAAGGAATGCGAATCTTTTGAAGAATTTAAAAGGGTTTGCGATCCCGTTGTTAAGAGAATGAACATTAAAAATATTGAAGAATTATGGTGTGATCAGAAGCATGGATTACAAAAATTTCGATAGTTTTATTAATTCCTTTTCTTTTCTTTGGATAAAATAGGAAGCGAGGTAAAACTATGGCTGGCGAAATACTTGTTATTGGGGGAGGTATTGCAGGGCTTACCGCTGCGATAGAGGCTGCTGAGACTGGATATGATGTTATAATCGTTGAAAAGAATCCTTATCTCGGAGGTCGGGTTGCTCAGCTCAACAAATACTTCCCGAAGCTTTGCCCACCGTATTGCGGCTTAGAAATCTTCTTCAAGAGAATCAAGAGCAATCCGAAGGTGAAATTTTTCACGAACGCTGAGGTTGTTAAAGTGGAAGGAGAAGCCGGGAATTTCAACGTAACAGTCAGAATAAAACCGAGATACGTGAACGATAATTGCACCGCATGCGGGGAGTGTGCGAAGGTTTGTCCAATAGAGAGACCTAACGACTTCAATTTCGGATTGGATAAGACAAAAGCGATATATCTACCTAATGAGATTGCAATGCCGTTCATATATGCGATAGACGATAGATATTGCGATAAATGCGGAAAATGCGTTGAAGCATGTAGATACAACGCAATAGACCTTAATGAAACAGAAAAAGAGATGACGTTAAACGTTTCAGCAATCGTCGTTGCAACGGGCTGGAAGCCTTATGATGCGACGAAGCTCGATAACTTAGGCTATGGAAAATACAAGGACGTCATAACGAACATGGAACTTGAAAGGCTTGCTTCGATAAACGGGCCAACGAAAGGTGTTATAAAGACATCAGACGGAAAGCCGATAGAGAGCGTTGCTTTCGTTCAGTGTGCGGGCAGCAGAGATGAGAATCATCTGCCTTACTGCTCTGCTATATGCTGCTTGGCGAGCATGAAGGAAGCGAGCTATATAAGAGAGCAATATCCAGATGCGAAGATTTACATCTTTTACATCGATATTCGAGCTTTTGGAAGATACGAAGACTTCTATGCGAAGATTAGAGAGGATGACAAAATCGAGTTCATAAAGGGGAAGGTTGCGAAAGTTGAATGGGAAGACGGGAAGCTCGTTGTTACAGCTGAAGATATACTGAACGGGACGAAGAAGAAAGTCGCAGTCGATCTCGTTGTTCTTGCAACGGGAATGCAGCCTTCATCGGCTGAATACAGGATACCGGGGATAGAATATGACGAATACGGATTCGTGAAGGAGAAAGAGGGAATAATTCCCGCTGGAGTTGCATTAAAGCCATTGGAGGTCGCGGGATCAAACGAGACCGCTACAGCGGCAGCGCTAAAAGCAATTCAGATTGTTAGGAGGTGAAATTATGGAGAAGGTTAGCGTTTATATCTGCACGGGCTGCGGCATAGATAAGCTCGATATTGAGAGGCTGAAGAAAGTTGCGAGCGAGGAATTCTACATCGAACCGGTCATCCATCCTCATCTATGTTCTGAAGAAGGAGTAGAAATGATAAAGAATGATGACGCCGATGGAATTGTTATAGCCGCATGTTCTCCGAGAGCTAAGACTTACGCTTTTAGCTTTGATGGCAAATACGTTGAAAGGGTAAATCTGAGAGAAGGCGTTGTATGGACTCACGACATAGATGAACATACACAGGAACTTGCGGAAGATTATCTCAGAATAGGAATTGTTAAAGCTCAGAAAGCTCAGACACCAGAGCCTTATATCGAAGAGACATCTAAAGACATTCTCGTCGTCGGTGGCGGTGTTACGGGATTGACTGCTGCGTTAGAAATTGCGAAAGCTGGATATAAAGCTTATCTCGTTGAGAAAGAGCCTGAACTTGGTGGATGGCTTGCTAAGAATTACAAGGCACTTCCGACGTCATCACCATATAACAGGCTTGAGGAGCCAGTTGTTTTCAGGCTTATCGAAGAAGTTACGGCTAACGGTAATATCGAGGTTCTTACATCAACAACGATAGAATCCATAAATGGCCAGCCGGGAATGTTTGACGTCGTAGTAACTCAGAACGGCACTCAAAAGCAGTTCAGAGTTGGGGCGATTGTTGTTGCAACGGGCTGGAAACCTTATGATGCGACGAAGCTCGATAACTTAGGCTACGGGAAATACAAGGATGTTATAACGAACATCCAGTTTGAGGAGATGGCGAAGGAAGGAAAGATTGTAAGACCATCTGATGGAAAGGAAGCGAAGGATGTCGTGTTCATTCAATGTGCAGGACAGAGAGATGAAAATCATCTGCCATACTGCTCATCTGTCTGCTGCCTCGTAAGCTTGAAGCAGGCGAAGTATGTGAGAGAGCTTAGCGATGGAAACGCATTCATAATATACAAGGACATGAGAACCGTCGGAATCTGGGAGGATTTCTATAAAGAAATGCAGCAGGATGAAAAAATATTCCTGACGAAAGGAGAGATAAAGGACATTTATGAAGAGGATGGGAGGCTTGCTGTAGAGGTTACGGATACATTACTCGGTGAAGATATAAAGATAAAAGCTGATTTAATCGTCCTCGCAACGGGTATGGAATCGACACTTAAAGGGCTTTACACAGTTAAAGAAGAATTCCCGGATGAGAAGACTGTTCCTTACAAGCACATATACGAGCCTACGCTTATAAAGAGTGAGGAAGACGTTGAACCTCTTAAAGCGAAAGGGCATATCTTAAATTTGCAATACAGGCAAGGCCCTGAGCTTCCAACACTAAGATACGGCTTCCCAGACTCAAATTACATCTGCTTCCCATACGAAAGCAGAAGACTCGGAATTTACGCTGCCGGTTGCGTCAGAGCGCCTATGGAGGCTTTATCGTGCATAGAGGATGCGAGAGGGGCAGCGTTAAAAGCTATACAAGCGGTTGAGCTTGTTGCCGAAGGTAAGACGACGTTTCCGAGAACTGGGGATATCGATTACCCGCAATTCTTCCTACAGAGATGCACACAGTGCAAGCGTTGCACAGAGGAATGCCCGTTCGGTGCATTGGATGAAGACGAAAGAGGAACACCGATGCCAAATCCGTTGAGGTGCAGAAGATGCGGTATATGCTTCGGAGCATGTCCGGAAAGAATAATCAGCTTCAAAACATACAGCATAGATCAGATATCATCGGCGATAAAATCGATATACGTTCCCGATCCGAACTGGGAAGAGGGGGCGGAAGAGAAGTTCCGCTTCATAGTATTCGCATGCGAGAACGATGCATATCCCGCATTAGACATGGCAGCATTAAACGGTTTAAAATACAGCCCCCTCGTGAGAATTATTCCTGTGAGATGTCTCGGCTCCGTCAATACTGTATTCATAGCTGATGCGTTATCTAAGGGGATCGATGGCGTTCTGCTGCTCGGATGCAAATACGGGCAGGATTATCAGTGCCACTTCATAAGAGGGAGCGAGCTTGCGAACAGAAGGATGGAAAACGTCGGAGAGACTCTTGAAAGGTTGATGCTTGAATCTGAGAGAGTCAAAGTCGTTGAGGTTGCGATAACAGACTGGGATAAGATACCGAAGATAATAGATGACTTCGTTGAAGAGATAAAGCAGATAGGAGCGAATCCATACAAGGGATTCTGAGGTGGTGTTATGATAGAGATAGACTTGGACTTTGCAAGAGAAATAATAAGCTTGGGCGGAAAAGACTTAGAGAAATGCTATCAGTGTGCAACGTGTAGCGTTGTTTGCCCGTTAAGCCCGGATGACAAACCTTTTCCACGTAAGGAAATGATATGGGCGCAGTGGGGGTTAAAGGATAGATTGCTCGCAGATGCAGACGTATGGCTGTGTCATCAGTGCAACGATTGCAGCGATTACTGTCCGAGAGGTGCAAAGCCCGGAGAAGTCCTTGCAGCCTTAAGAGCGAAGCAAGTTCAGGAATTCACATTTCCATCATTTTTTGCGAAGCTCCTTGCAAAGCCTGCTGGAATAATTGCTTACTTTGCAATCCCCATCGTTTTAACGTTAATATACTTCGCTGCCTTAGCTCCGAAG
>CAZVXC010000050.1:0-8128 GCA_964631435.1 uncultured archaeon
TCGATTTCGGTCTGTCTCGGAACGTAATGAGTTCCGCCGATTCCTATAGCGACTTTCCAATCGCCATCCATCTCTATCGCTTCAAGCATCGATTTTGCAACGATAAATGCGATTTCAGCATCTCTCCATTCCTTTTTAGTTGATCCTATTTCGTAGAATGCAGAAGGCGTTTTTATCTCGGAAGGGCCGTGATGGGTTGCTTCGAGCGTGAATGTGAATTCCGTATCTTTTAGCTTTTTTGCAACGCTTATCGAGAAGTTTTTCATTGTCTTAGCTGAAGGCTTCGCTAAGCTGTAAACCTTTCCGCCGTAGTCCGCTCTTCCTGCGTTTCCGGTTACATGCGTCGTAACTATCTTCCTTCCATCCTTGCTCGCATGTCTCGATGCGAAAAGGATTTCGTCAAAGCTTAAATACTTCGACAGCTTTTGGTCTATGTAATCTGCGTAAATTAACCTCTCTTCAATCTCAGCTATCGCAATTCTGTCTGAGATGTAGAATTCGAAATTATCTTCAACTTTCCTGTCAGCCTGAACTAAGTTTAAAAGCTGCTCTTTTATATTCTGGCTTGCTTCATCTTTCTTGCTGCAAATTACGAGCTTAGTAGGCATATATCTTTCCGTAAGGTCTCTTTGTTACGGGCTTAAGCTTAAGGAAATTCTCTCCTAGAATCTCATCCTTCTCAAATCCGAATTCCCTGCAAAAGCTTTCGACTTGCTCTTCCAAAAACTTCCAGTCTTTCTGTTCCATGTCAACAATTCCGACCTCTTTTCCGAGTTGCCACTTTTCTATCTTCCCTCTGATGAACATTATACCGCCATGCATTCCTGTTCCAACGTATCTCGCTCTGTGCGGTTTTCCGTTTAAACCCAATCCGAGTAGGATTACTCTGCCTCCTGCCATGTATTCCCCAAAGAAGTCCTGAGCACTTCCTCCTATAACTAAGACGGGTATCTTCTCCTTGTATTCCTTCATGTGTAACGCCGATCTGTATCCGACGCTATCTCTTATAAGAATCCTTCCTCCTCTCATTGACATCGCAACGACATCTCCCGCTCTTCCGTGAACGACTATTTCTCCATCATCCATCGTGTTGCCGACGCCATCCTGTGCGTTGCCATAGACAACTATCCTGTGCCCTGCAAGAAAGGCTCCGAGATCGTTTCCGGGATAGCCGTAGATTTCGATCTCAACTCTCTTCTGATTCGGAGTATATAGTCTTGTCCCTATGTATCTCTGACCTGCGACGTTTACAACCTTAATTTTATCAACACCCTTCTCTATGACGGCATATCTCATCAGATCGTTGAGTTCTTTATGCGTTAAGCCTTTCGCATCTATCTCAGCGAAGCTATCTTCTATTTTCAACCTATCCAGTATCTCGTTAATCTTCCTGCAATAATCCAGAAAGAGGTCGCAAAAAACCCTCATTCTCCAGCCCCCTTTATTCCGAGAACTTCAAGCTCCCAATCTTCTAATCCTACTCCTCTTAAGTGATCTCTATTTCCTCTAAGGCTTTCTATCGCATTTATACCCATTCCTCCGAGCATCTCCTTTATCTCATGACTCCATGCTCTTAGCAGATTCACAAGCCTTTTTGCAGCGATCTCCGGATTAAGCCTCTTAGAGAGATATGGATCTTGTGTGCAAATTCCCCAGTTGCATATTCCGGTATGGCACTTCTGACAGAGAGTGCAACCCATAGCAACCAGAGCTGGAGTGCCTATATATACAGCATCCGCACCTAATGCTATGGCTTTAACAACATCAGCGGAACATCTGAATCCCCCGGCAGCTATTACCGAAACCTTATTTCTTATTCCCTCATCTCTCAACCTCTGATCCACCGCAGCTATCGCAAGCTCTATCGGAATTCCGACGTTGTCCCTTATTATCTTCGGTGCCGCCCCGGTTCCACCTCTCAACCCATCGATCGCAACTATATCCGCTCCGGCTCTTGCTATTCCACTCGCGATTGCAGCGACATTATGAACAGCTGCGATTTTAACGCTGATCGGCTTTTCATAATTTGTAGCTTCTTTCAAAGCATATATCAGCATGCTCAGGTCTTCTATGGAATATATATCGTGCTGAGGCGCAGGAGATAAAGCATCTGTCCCTTCGGGTATCATCCTCGTCATCGATATCGGTAATGTAACCTTCTCTCCGGGTAAATGCCCTCCTATTCCCGGTTTTGCCCCTTGACCGATCTTTATTTCTATGACAGCAGCACAATTCAGATACTCCGGATCGACACCAAATCTTCCACTTGCACATTGAACTATCGTGTTCTTTCCGTATTTCCTCAGTTCTTTCGGCAATCCGCCTTCACCTGTATTAAACAAGGTTCCATATTCACTTGCCGCCATTGCAAGTGCTTTAAAAGCCTGATAGCTTATAGCTCCGTAAGACATCGCTGTAAACAGGATTGGAGTTTCGATCTGAACATTCGGATAAAGTTCGGTTTTTATCTCGATATCTTCAAAATCCCCTTTTATCTCGAATTCAAGCTGATCTTGCTTTCTTCCCAAAAAAGTCCTGAGTTCCATTGGCTCTCTTAGCGGATCGATCGAAGGATTTGTAACTTGAGAAGCATTTAAAACTATGTGATCCCAGTAAATCCTGAATGGCTTATCGTTACCCGACCCCGTAAGCAAAACTCCACCGGTTTCAGCCTGCTTTTTTAAATCCTGAATTCTCTCCCTCGTCCAGTTCGCATTAGGTCTGTAATTTGAAGGATGCGGTCGGACTATCAATGCATTAGTTGGGCACATGATAACGCATCTCTGGCAGCCGACGCACTTATATTCATCACTTCTCATCATATCGAGTTCCTCATCATACCAGTGAACTTTAAATCCGCATTGCCTCTCGCAAACCCTGCATCTGATGCATCTGTCTTCTCTCCTCTCTACGATGAACTCTGGCAAGAGATGACTGTAAATCTCTCCCTCTAACATTATTCCACCTCTGCTATCTTCTTAAGTTCCTTCTCTCTGCTTTTCAGCCTTCCTATAACTGGTTCTCCACCCATCGGGGTATAGACTCTGTCAAGGTTCGGGCACACAGCCCTTATAGCTGCCTCTTCGGAGGATATGAAGAGAAGATCGCCTTTCTCGCCCGATGTTATTGGTCTCAGCCTAATTCTATCCGTTATCCCGAACATCTCGCCATGTCTCGCGACTATTATAGTCCATGGGCCATTTATGAGGAGGGGTGCGTATGTCATCCTTAAAACCGTATAGAATTTCTTTTTTTTCTCATCCATCAGATCTATGTGATCCCACATAGGTGGAGCGAATATCTTAGATACTATCTCTATAGGTAAGCCCTGCTTTCTCATTAATAGATCGACAGCATAAGCCATGACCTCTGTATCAGTTAGCAAAGTGCAGTAGTATCCGTGCATCTCTAAATAACGCTTGTTCGTTCCGTATGAAGAAATCTCGCCATTATGGACGACAGTCCAGTCGAGAATACAGAATGGATGTGCCCCACCCCACCAACCGGGAGTGTTTGTGGGAAATCTGCTATGTGCAACCCATATGTAACCCTTATACTCTTCAGCAAGCAAGAAGTAATCTGCTATATCCTCCGGGAAACCTACGCCTTTAAAAACACCCATGTCCTTGCCGGAAGAAATTACATACGCATTTTCAATCTTGGTATTTATCTCCATAACCTTCTTAACAACGTAATCGTCATCACTCAGTTTTCTTTCATCATCCTTTTTGTTCGGAGCAACGAAGTATCTCCAGAAGAGCGGAGGATCGACAACTTTTGCATCTGGATTCACCGGTATACCTTCAGCATGAACTACGTCAAAGTTTTGATCGAGGAATTTGTCAACCTTGCTCTTCGCATCCAAATCCCAGTTCTGGAACATTATATGCAGAGCGTAGTAATCTTTGTATTTCGGGTATATGCCATATATCGCAAATCCTCCGCCTAAGCCGTTACCTCTGACACGCATATTCGATATACCATCTATTGCCATCTTTCCATCGAATCTTTTCCCGCTTCTGTCAATAACTCCGAAAAGACCGCATGCTTGATGTTCCTTATCAGGTAAATATTTTCGAGGCATATGCATCACCTTACAATTTCGATGATAAATTCTAAAGCGTTATTCGGACATTTCATTACACAATACGGATACTCTAAACCATCACATAAGTCGCACTTTAATATTTTTCCAGTCACTTCATTGACCTTTATAGCATTATAGAGGCAAGCTTCAACACACTCATAACAAGAAATGCAGGTGTCTTCATCATACAACACAACGCCCTCTTCATTTTTGTATAGTGCGCCGGTTGAACATGCTAAAACGCATTCAGGTTCCTCACAATGTCTGCAAACCGTGATTGAAATCTCAGGTAGTTTTTCTTTGATGAATATTCTTGGTTGAGGTTTTGGATTTTCATACAAGAAAGCTTTAATTATATCTTTTGATTTCGAATGTGCGACGGCACACCATATCTCGCATAGATGGCAGCCCATACATACCTCTGGTTTCGCAATTATTCTGCCCTTAGCCATGCTGTTCGCCTCCGCTTTCGCTTTTGAAAAGGTGCATATAAATTTTGCTTTCAGATACATGAACGTATATGCGGTTGATATAGGTATGTATCGCCGCGTATCGGTGTTTATAGAGCCAATACCTAAAAAATGCTAAAAACTTTTTAAATTTTCCTATAGTGTTCTTTAACATTGAAGCGAGAACGGTAAAAAATATATATCGGTCAAATCTCTAAAGTAAAAGGTGATAATATGGAAGCTATCGAAAATGCCAAAAAAATATTAAAAGAAAATAATATTAAACACGTACTCTGTGCGTTCAGCGACGTTCGCGGCTATCTACAGACCTTCTCAATCCCTGCAAGAGAATTCTTGGAAGGGGACGCGTTCGAAGTCGGAATCGGCTTCGATGGATCATCAATAAGAGGTTTTAAGACGATAGAGCAGAGCGATATGGTTTGGATGCCGGATGCAGCGACAATAAAAGTAATCCCATGGATTGATGATCCCGTTCAGAAGACTGCGATAATGTTCGGAGATGTTTACGAAGCATGGGGTGGTGGTATTGCAGAATGCGATCCTCGTGGATTTGTAGCGAAAAAGGTAGAGAAAGATTTGTCAGATAAGGGGTTATCCGCTGTATTTGGGCCAGAAATAGAATTCTTCCTATTTGAGAGGGTTGATCCAACGAAACTCGTATATGATCTCTGGGTCTCTCCAAACGGGGGGGCTGGAGATAGTTGGGGGCCGCCGAGGGTTATACCAGAAAGCCCCGAATTAACCCCGGGTGGTTACATAATAAGGCCGAAAGAAGGCTACTTCAGAGCACCGCCGGAGGATTTGACCGTTGAATACAGAAACGAACTCGTCGATTATCTCGATGCACTTGGAGTTGTGATAGAGTATCATCATCACGAAGTCGCAACCGCAGGTCAGGTTGAACTTGATTTCAAACCGAAGCAGGTTGTAGATGTTGGAGATGCCTTCTATCTCTACAAATTCGCTGCCAAGAACTTGGCAAGAATGCATGGAATGGTCGCAACATTCATGCCAAAGCCGCTGTATCTTGATAATGCGAGTGGAATGCATGTGCATCAAAGCCTTTGGGAAGGTGAGCCTTTCAAAGGTAAAAACGTCTTCTCCGATCCGGACGATGAATATATGCTGAGCCAGAAAGCGAGATACTACATAGGCGGATTGCTTGAGCATGCCAAAGCTTTAACAGCTCTATGTGCACCGACCGTAAATAGCTACAAACGCCTCGTCCCAGGTTTCGAAGCTCCTATCTACATCTGCTGGAGTCCGAGAAACAGAAGTGCATTGGTCAGAGTCCCGCTGTATCACAAGAAGCCGTCAGCTATAAGAGCCGAATACAGAGGCGTCGATCCGAGCACGAATCCATACCTCTCGATACCGGCTATGGTCGCTGCCGGGCTTGATGGAATTAAGAAGAAGATCGATCCGGGTGATCCGGTTATAGAAGATGTCTATGAGCTTAGTGAGAGCAAGAAGAGAGAACTTGGAATAGGTGAGTTGCCAACGACGCTCAGAGATGCTTTAGATCATCTCGCAACGGATGAAGTTCTGCAAAAGGTCTTGGGATCACACATATTCGATGCATTCATGAGCATAAAGATCGATGAGTGGAATCAGTATTGCTTATATATCACGCCATGGGAGTATATGAAATACCTCGATATCTGAGGGGGTGATAGAAATGGGTGTCCATCGCATCACAAGTGAAGCTGCGAAGTATTATGCAGCGAGGGAAAGGGTTATAGGCAACGGAATATCTCTGTTAGGTGCGGCGAGCGAAAAGATAGGGGAGCTTGACAAAAGCGTTATAGAAAAGCTCGGAGACCTTGCATCATATCTCCTGCCACACAGTCCCGGATATGCCGGGAAGCTCATGGCAGTTGTTGCAAGACTATTCTGGGCCATCGCCGGTGTAAAGGAGAAGGAATTTGAGTTCAAGGACATAGCGGATATAGAAAAAATTATCGAAGAGTTGAAAAAGAGCGTAGAACCTTAAAAATACTTTTTTATTTCTTTTGCAAGCTCTTCGGGCTTCTTGTTCGTATAAGCTTCATCATAAATCTTCGTTATTGCAAACACATCGTTCCAGTAGTATTTCTCCATAACGCTCCTCGCAACGATATCGAAATGCGTTGCAAGAAAATCTTTTCTCTCCATGCTTCCGAAGATTCCGAAGTTGAAGGAGTTAAAGCCCATATCGTTATAAGCCTTTAAAATCCTAACTATTCCTTCGGAGAGATCGTAGAATTCGTCATCC
The DNA here is from genome assembly GCA_964631435.1 of uncultured archaeon. Classification (GTDB taxonomy): domain Archaea; phylum Halobacteriota; class Archaeoglobi; order Archaeoglobales; family Archaeoglobaceae; genus Geoglobus. The sequence continues at coordinate 6,812 of CAZVXC010000050.1, forward strand.
ATCTCCGCTATGCCTTTCTTTATGTATGCACATACATGCTCAAAGCCTCTTGGTGCAAACGGCGTGAACCATCTCCAGCTATTCTCGAATATCCTTCTCTCTTCTGAGTTCTCCCACATAACGTCCCAGAAATTCACCCCATTTTTCTCGTAAAATTCCTTAGCCGCTATTAACACCCTCTCTTGATAGTCCAAGAGGTATTTCGAGGAGATAACTTGGATGTGTGGATGAGTTACGCTTGATCCGGCTGGTTTCAGGTAGTTCATCGTTATGTTCGCAAATTCTACCTTAGCTTTTTCCAAATACTCCTTAGCAAGCATGAATGCGTCATAGAATCTCTCCGCTTCGAATTCGTCTAAACTCAGATAATGCTTTTTCGTGAGCCTTATGACTAATGATATCTCCGCATAAGGTGAGATATTCGCCATGAGTATGGCTTCGCCTCTCTCGATCAACTCATTGCCTGCAATTCTGCAATCTCTTGCACCTATGTTGTAAACATTGTCGTCGCAAAACGGACACCATTCCTTCTCAACATTCCCAACATCCGGTTTTGTCGAAAGAGGAAGCGGTTTGGTTATTATTCGAGTTCTCTTCTTTGTCAGAGGATCGAATCTGATCTCTATCTCGACAACATCCTTCTTTTTCGTAACCGGATTGTAGTATTCTGCTATCTCTTTCTCAACTCTGAACATGATCCTTAGTTGAGCATTCATTACAAAAAAGTTTCTAAATTAAGTTTCCGTATCTATCTATTATCCCCTTCTTTATCCTTGTTGATGAAATGGGCTTCCCATCTTCAGCTAAAACAAAATCGACCTTCACTATCTTTATTTCATCTTTTCCCATCTCTCTCCTCTTTTCATTTATCTTTCGAGCCATTTCGCATGTTTCTGGGCTTACGATTATGTATTCGAAATCGTATTCTAAGGTTTTACCGTATGGATTCGTTATCTCAACTATGCACGGCTCAAAGCCGAATTTACGCTTAACATACCACTTAACATTCTCAGCTCTGATTACGAAAGGTAAAACACTTCTTATCCTTTGCCGAGCCATTTTATCGCTCGTTATTCCGATCGTTATATCTTCCCCGCCAAGCTCGATTGCCTTGTCAATCAATCTCTTGTGGCCTTCGTGAAACGGCTCGAATGTTCCGCCTATCGCAACTTTAACCCTCTTCATACTCACCCTCAAGCATCCCTCTTATTATCTTCGCCGTCTCTCCCGGATCGGCTCTGCCTCTCGTCATCTTCATAACAAATCCAACGAGGTAGTTTGCAGCTTGCTTTTTGCCGGACTTATAATCCTCTACAG